>JAEZDW010000398.1 GCA_023417955.1 Bacteroidota bacterium | reverse complement strand
AGTTGTATTCGCAACGGCGGCAAACCGAGTTGTGGTATTCAGGAAGGATTCGAAGAAGCAATCTCCGCTCACATGGCCGGACTGAGTTTCAAGATCGGAAGGCGCATTGATTGGGATGCTTCGTCTGAGAAAATTATTTCCCTTCCGGGTGAAGATCTTGATGCCATTCTTCTCGCAAACACTGAAAAAGTGAAAGTGCGTTCGATGGCATGAAGTGAGGTTAAATAAGTGAAAAAGGCGCATCGTTTGATGCGCCTTTTTTGTATGAACCATTCGCATTACAGGCTATCGAGCTCTTTTCTTACTTCATCTTTCGTCTTGCCGAGACGCTGTTGCAAGCGTCCGTACAATTCGTCTTCCTTTCCCTCAGCGTAAGCGAGATCGTCGTCTGTTAATTGTCCATACTTCTGTTTCAATTTTCCCTTCAATTCATTCCAGGAACCTTTTATTCTTTGATTATCCATACTATTAAAGTTTAGTTACACATAGCAGAAATCTGCTTGTTCACTTCAGTCATGAATATCAAAAATCAGATGCCAGGTTTGGTGCAACAACCGCAAACGGACGCGTATAGACATTTGCGACATATGATCTTACACGATTCCCGCGAATCCCATAAAGGCCATGGCCAGAATACTTGCGACAATCAGCGCGGCCGGTATGCCTTTCATTGTTTCGGGTAACTCAACGAAGTCAAGCTGCTCGCGAAGTGAGGCAAAGAGCACAATGGCCAGGGTAAATCCGAGTCCATTGCCAACTGCGAAAAGTACACTTTGAATGAGATTTAATTCCTTTTGAATGACGAGAATCGCTACGCCAAGAATTGTGCAGTTGGTTGTGATCAATGGAAGAAACACACCTAGCGATTGATACAACTCCGGGCTCACCTTCTTTAATACGATCTCAACTACCTGAACGAGAAATGCGATCACAAGAATGTAGCTTACCGTCTGAAGATAGGTAACATCGAAAGGAACGAGCAGGTAATGCATTATCAGATACGTAATGATCGTCGCGATGGTCATAACGAAAATGACCGCCATGCCCATTCCCGTTGCTGTTGTCAGACTTTTTGAGACACCAAGGAAGGGACAGATTCCCAGGAATCTCGAAAGTACGATGTTGTTGATAAAGATCGCGGAGAAAATAATGATCACGTATTCCATAACCGTCCTTTATGCGTGGATAGTTTCCTCTTCAGGGCATTGACTGAGTTTTGCAGTAGCGTTCTTCCTGCGCAACGCAATCCATTTATTAAAAGCTATGATGAAGGCCAGCGTAATAAAAGCACCGGGTGCAAGTATAAAGATCAGCATTCCGTCTGCGTCGACGAGACTGACGCCAAAGACCGACAGACTGCCAAGCAGCTCGCGGATCGCACCAATCAGCGTGAGGGCATAGGCGAACCCCACTCCCATTCCAAGGCCGTCGATCATGCTGTCAAAGACATTATTTCGCGATGCAAAGGCTTCGGCACGCCCGAGTACGATGCAGTTAACGACGATGAGCGGAATAAACAACCCAAGTTGCTCATGCAACGCAGGCAGGTAGCCGGCCATCAGCAGTTCGATCACAGTAACAAATGCAGCGATGATTACAATGTAAGACGGAATGCGAACCCCCGCTGGTATAATATTCTTAATGATGGCAATTGCAACGTTAGACATAGTGAGCACAAACATCGTTGCGATACCCATACCGATACCGTTGATCGCACTCGAGGTAACGCCCAGCGTCGGACAAAGTCCCAGCATGACAACAAACACCGGGTTCTCACGACCGATTCCCTTCAGAAAGTTTTCCTTTATACTAATCTTTTCCATAACCGGATTGTTGAAACGATTTATACGCACTGAGCACGGCTTCGGAAAATGCGCGCGACGAAATCGTTGCACCCGAAATGGCATCGACGGAGCCGCCATCTTTTTTTACCCTGAGGTCATCATTCGCCGGATTCTTTCCGCGATACTGATCCAGAAAAAATGGCTCCGACATTTTCGAACCCAGTCCCGGTGTTTCCAGATGCTGGATGACAAATACATCCATAATTACTCCGTTGGGATCAAAACCAACCATAAGCCATATATCGCCGCTGTACCCTTTGGACGATTTCGTTTTTACCGCAACGCCCACCGTCTCTCCATTCCACGTTGCCGGAAAGAATTCGAGGCTGTCATTTCCTTCACCGCTTGCAACTTTGTACTTCTCAGCAACGGGGTTGTTATCGTATCGACTGATCACACCTTCTATAGCCCTGAGTTGTTTTGCAAGCAGTGCCTTGTTGATGGGCTCCTGGGTCGCCTCGTACACAAAACCCAGGGCAATGCCTGCAATGAGTGTTACAGATGTCAGTGTAACCACCATGTTTATAAATGTCGACTGACGCACTGCCATTGTTATTTGGGACTTACTGATTTCTGTTTACTGTTTCCAAAGGGCTCGGGCCGGAAATACCGGTTGATCAAGGGTACAAATGCATTCATGATCAAGATTGCGAATGAAATCCCCTCCGGATAACTGCCAAAGAGGCGTATAAGGACGGTGATGGCGCCTATGCCGACGCCAAACACAACCATACCCTTGTGCGTCACCGGTGATGTAACATAGTCTGTCGCCATGAAGATTGCACCGAGCAAAACGCCGCCACTGAGCAAGTGAAACACGGGATTTGCATATCGCTGCGGATCGATTAACCAGAACACGAGCGTCAACGCAAAAACAGTAACAACGACTGCCGCAGGCGTGTGCCAGGTTATGATCCGTTTGAAGAGCATATACCCTAAACCCAGTAAGAGTGCAAATGCAGATACTTCACCGAGAGACCCGCCGTGTAAGCCGAAAAACATCTCTGTATAAGAAGGCATTTGCAGCATCATTTCCGGTATTTGTTCGCCGGCACGAAGCCCATCCTTGATCATGCCTAATGGTGTCGCACTTGTCGTCGCGTCAAGACTTAAATTAAATTCTGCACGCGGCCAGCTCGTCATCTGTACCGGGAATGATATCAGCAGGAAGACGCGTCCGACGAGAGCCGGATTAAACGGATTGTTTCCAAGTCCGCCGAAACTGAGTTTACCAATACCCATCGCGACAAATGATCCAATCATCATGATGTACCACGGAAGGTTTGACGGCACATTAAACGCGAGAAGGATACCTGTTACTACCGCTGATCCATCAATGACTGTATCTGGTTTCCCCAATAAAAAGCGCCCGATAATCAGTTCCGCAAGCAGGCATGAAAACACCGCGAGCATTGTCATAAGCAGCGCTGAAGAGCCGAACGTATAGACAGATAACAACAACGCAGGCATGAGTGCGATAATCACTATTCGCATTATTTGAGGAACACTCAGCCCGGAGTGAATATGCGGCGACGGCGATACGGTGAGCAACGGATCCATCTTACTTTACTTTTTTCAGTCTGTTCTTTCCAAGTCGCACGTAGTCAAGAATCGGGCGGTTGGAGGGACAAATAAATGAGCATGAGCCACACTCAATACAATCGAGGATGTGCTCCTCAGCAGCTTTGTCGGTTTCATTTCGTTGTGCAAGAGCCATCAGGTAATATGGCGATAGTCCCATCGGACATACTTCGACGCACTTGCCGCAGCGGAGGCAGTTATACACCGTCGTTCTCCTCGCCTCTTCACGAGGCACAAGTAGTATTCCTGAGGTAGCCTTCGCAACAGGCACTTCGGCACTGCCCAGTGCTTTCCCCATCATTGGCCCTCCACTGAGTATTTTGCCTGTCCCGTCGGGAATACCACCTGCTGCATTGATCAGTTCAATCACCGGCGTCCCAATCCTGACTTTAAAGTTCGAAGGATGAGCAATGTTTTTTCCTGTAACGGTAACGATTCTTTCAACAAGTGGCTTTTTTTTCTGAACTGCCTCGTACACCGCGAAAGTTGTTCCCACGTTATGAACAACGGCACCGACATCCGCCGGAAGTTTTCCAGAAGGCACCTTACGGCCCAGCAATGCCTCAATCAATTGTTTCTCACCACCTTGTGGATATTGCACAGCGAGCGCTTCAACCGAAATGGACGGATAAGGTGCGCAGGCATTCTGCATCGCGTCTATCGCATCAGATTTGTTATTTTCAATACCAATAATTGCCTTGTTAACACCAAGCGCTTTCATGAGCAGACGGATGCCGACAACGATCTCAAATGATTTTTCAACCATCAGTCTGTGGTCTGCCGTCAGGTATGGCTCACATTCAACACCGTTGATCAGCAGGTGGTCAACAGTCTTTCCTGCTGGCACCGTGAGCTTGACGTGAGAAGGAAATGCAGCTCCTCCCATTCCAACCACGCCACCTTCAAGAATCTTTGCGATGATCTCTTCGCCTGAACATGTAATCTCCGATACGAGGTTATCGGTCAAATCTATACCTTCAAGCCACTCATCACCCTTCACGCGAATCGGGATCATCGTTCTCTTGAAACCGCTGCTGTCTAACGCTTCCTCTATGGGACCTACGCGACCGGAGACAGAAGCGTGAACGTTGGCTGATACAAATCCTTCGTGTACGGCGACTACCTGTCCTGCCTTGACCATCTCACCGCGTTCAACAACAATTTTCGCCGGCGCACCCAGATGCTGTGACACCGGTATGCTGACGAGCTTTGGCAATGGCAGCACTTTAACAGGAGCACCCGCGGACAACTTCTGGTCCGGCGGGTGGACCCCTCCTATTGAAAATGTTTTCAGACTATTGAACAGGTTGACCATCAGTTGCGGTATTTAATAATTGTTCCTGCTTCTTTTTCCGCTCCGCGCGTTTGATCCGTTGTTCATTGGCTGCAGCGATTTTTTCCAGAGGTACGTTCACCGCCTGGATGTTACGCACGTCACAGACATCGATGCACTCCATGCACAGTTTACATTTTTCATAGTCGATCAATGCCAGACTGTTGGTCATGGTAATTGCTTCGTACCGGCACGCTTCGAAGCACTTTGCGCACCCGGAGCATGCCACCTCACACGCCTTTCGCGCCGTGCTTCCCTTTTCCTCATTGAGACACGCAACGTAGACGCGCTGGTTCTTTTTTCCTTTTGGCCAGAGCTCGAGGATGTTCTTCGGGCAGGCCTTAACACATGCATTACACGCGGTGCATTTGTCTTCGATAACCACGGGGAGTCCGGTCCGCTCGTCCATGTACATCGCTTCGAAATCGCATGCGTCAACGCATTCGCCGAGACCAAGACAGCCGTAGGCACATCCCGTATCCCCTGCGTACAAAGCAGCTGCTATGGTGCATGAAGGGGCACCATCATAGACGTTAGTTTTCTTCCTGTATTCAAATGAACCCGAACAACGGACTACCGCGATGAACGGATCCTTCTCAACAGCTTTGATCCCCAACAAATCAGCAACCTTCTTCATCACGTCGTTACTACCCACAGGGCAGTGCAGTGACGTGAGATCCTCTGCCTTCACGACAGCTTCGGCAAACGCATGACATCCCGGCTGACCACATCCGCCGCAGTTCGTGTTTGGAAGTACAGCCTCGACCTGACCAATGCGCTCGTCTTCCGTCACCGCAAACTTTTTCGAAACAAAATAAAGTATCACCGACGCCGCGAATCCGACGCAACACAGGATCAGAACGGTATACAATACAGTGTCAATCATATTTTTTTATGTCTATTGACAGTTGATTTCTATAAAAGCGACCGAATAATTTCAGGCACACGTAGTACGGTATCAATGCGGCGAGAGCAATCAGTCCGGCTGCAGGTTCCGCCACGCCAAGTCTCGTCGCGATAATGAGTACTGCGACTACCACGAAGAAGGGGGCACAATACGCCAGCGCGATAGCGCGAAATCCATTCTTTGCAGAGGCGTATATAGTCACCGTGTCGCCTTCCCTGAAGTTGCCTCCACGCGCGGGAACTTCTACAACGGCGTCACTGGTCTCTGCCATACCGCACGATGAGCGGATATTGCATCCGCTACAGCCCGATGACCGCACGAATGATACAGATACGATTCCGTTTTCAACCTTACAGACTCTGCCTTGATGCACTATCGAATCACGCGTAGTCATGCTTCAGAATTTGCTTTAGTCCGTGGTTTCACTCTCTTGCGCGGCCGCACCGGATACCGGTTAACCATTATGAGGCTCGCTTTCACAATGTCCCCCATTGAATTGCACGCCAGGAACTCACCGTCTTCGTACAGGTCGGCAAGCTCATGCTTGAGTCGATCCACATTTTCATGAGAAGACAGGACATCGTGCTGCATGGCTTCCAGCAAGTGCCGGAGTTCCTGCTGCGACGCCTTAATACGAGTAGCTATGCGCGTACGTTCTTCACGCTGGTATTGAAGTTCAAGAACCGGTGTCATCGTTCCGAAACCCAAACGCAGGATCGGATTGTTCTCCCTGAAAAACTGCGGCAGATAAATCTTCACATTTCCCTCATAGCATTGCTGATCAAAGTCAATGGGCCGCAGTCTGAAATGCACTTCATCAAAATCAGGTACGATTTCAACGACAAAGTTATCCCGTCGGATGTCGCCAAGAAGCTGCACAAAGCAGCGCTCATTGAACTTTACAAATTCCTTGGCAAGCCTGAGTGGATTGTAATCATCCCTGTCCAGGTAGTTGCGGATGAACGTCTCACCCGGGATACCCTGGATGTGCTCCTCTATCAACGTGTTACTGCTGACGAGAAAGTTGATCTTGTTTGGTGACAGGAAGTGCTCCAGTTCCATCCCGTAAATCCGGGAGGAGTCAGCCCGTTTGATGTAGAAATAATCAAAGAGGTCGTTGAACTTGTTTACTATCCTCACGCGGATGGGCTGTGTGTTGGCATAAAGACACCAGTCAACACGGTCAACGTAAAGGTGTTCCATGCCGCCGGACTGACCGCCAACCTTGAGTTGCAAATAAATTCTGAAAAGGGCATCGTGGATTTCGCGACGATCACTTTCGTTATAGATCAACGTTTCCCAGAGTGTGTCATGTCCGAAGCGATCAAAAAGCGTTATGGCATTGCTGAAGCGAAGCAGATCGTCATACGCCAGTGGGATTGTAATCTCCCGGTTAGCGTAAAGCAGATACTTCCGCAATGGTTCCCGAATGGGAAACACCGGCTTTTTGAAACGGATTCCTTCCATAACTCATCCGCGTTGCTTATTAGTCGAACTCTGTTCGCAGTTGTTCAACCCATTTTTTGATCCGTCCTTCGGTGAGGTCTTTCTGATTGTCTTCGTCGATAGCGAGACCGAGAAACTTACCGTTCACGACCCCTTTCGACGCTTCGAACGTATAGCCTTCCGTAGGCCACGCGCCCACGAATGTGCAGCCACGGCCGTCGACTTTCTGATGAATGATACCAAGTGCGTCCTGGAACGTGTCAGGATAGCCATCGGCATCACCGAGACCGATATACGTTACCTTCTTCCCGTTGAAGTCGACGTCGTCAAGTTCATCAATGAAACTCTCCCAGTCTTCCTGGAGTTGTCCGATTTCCCATGTCGGGCAGGCAAGAATGATGTTCTTATAAGGTTCGAGGTCGTCGGCAGTTGCTGACTTGACGTTGTGAATATCTACAACGCCGTCACCAAACTCCGCGGCAATCTGCCCCACAATCCGTTCAGTGTTTCCGTCTGTAGATCCGAAAAAAATTCCAATCTTTTCCATATATAAATACACGTTGAAGTTTAAGATTCGCCCCATTCATGGCTACGCTTGTCCTGTTTTGGATGGTATTGCATGAAAACGTCAGACTTCATCAGGATGTCGACATACTGCGCGCGCTTGTAGGCAAAGGGGTCTGCGAGTTTTTGTCGCGAGAGCTTACCCCTGAAGTCTGCAAGTGAACGATAATGTTTTGTTTCCATCCATTCCTCGATGTCATCGAGCATTCGTTCAATCTGACCGATCCCTTTTTTGTATATCGTGCTCACCACCTGGACGGCATCAGCTCCGGCAAGAATCATCTTGATCACATCATCGCCTGAAAAGATGCCGGTGTTGCTGCAAATCGACCCTGAGATATTTCCGTACAACAAGCCAGCGTAGCGCAATGCGAGCCTGTTTTCGTTCTCACTGCTGAAATTGTAAGGGTACTGATGTTCTTCTTTGATAACGTCGATGTCGGGTTGGAAAAGCCTGTTGAAAAGAACAAACCCGTCGGTTCCGACTTCATCCATCCGCGACACAACGTTAAGGGTATTGGAATAGAACGGGCTCAGCTTGACTGACACCGGGATCGAGACAGCGTCCTTTACAAGTTTCAGCACCTCTATCTGATGTTCTACCAATTCCTCGCCATCAAGCGCGGGGTCAATTTGATTGGCATAGAAATTCAGTTCGAGCGCATCGATTCCTGTTTCCGCCATCTTGGCCGCATACTCAACCCATGATTCGTCAAAGACCGCGTTCAAACTGCCGATAAGCGGAATCGATATGCACTGTCTTGCTTTCCTGAGCGCGACAAGATGTTCCATGGGGCCTGCGTGTTCCGCTTTCGGGAACATTGACGCGTACTCTGCATCCCAATGGCTGTAGAGGTCATGCGCCAGGTCCAGTTCATGAGACTCAAGCTGGATTTGTTCTTCAAACAAAGACTTGTATACAATCGCGGCGGCGCCGGCACGCTCGAGTTTTTCGAGATTCTCTTCGTCAGTCACAAGATTACTTGCACCAATGATAACAGGGTTCTTTAACTGCAGTCCGAGATAAGTTGTTTTAAGCGGTGTCATGTGGAGAGGGTTATTCTTCCGTGAGGTGGTTCAAATCTGCAAGCCGCTGTGCATTGTCTTTTTGCGCGAGCGTAAGTAGCCGGTCTGATTCTGCCGGATTCGAGAGCATTAGTGTCTTGTACCGGATTTCGTCTTCAACGTATTCGCGGAATGAAGTTTTCTCCGGCGCGTAATCCCAGCTGAATGGCGCCTCACCAAGTTCGCGCAGCCGGGGATTGAAGCGATACATCGGCCAGTAACCAGTCTTCGCCGCTTTTTCGGACTGTTTCTTCGCATACTTCAGATCATATCCATGTGCAATACAAGGTGAATACGCAACGACGAGTGACGGTCCTTTGTATTTCTCTGCTTCAACAAGTGCAAGCGCGGTCTTCTCACGATCCATACCCATATTCACCGATGCGACGTAGGCTGTGTTGTATGCACTCATCATCAACCCAAGGTTCTTCTTGCCCACAGCCTTTCCGTTGGCGGCAAATTTTGCTACGGCACCGCGTGGTGTGGCCTTCGAAGCCTGGCCACCAGTGTTGGAATAAACTTCAGTGTCGAGTACCAGAACGTTTATGTTACGTGTTGAAGCCATCACGTGATCCAGGCCTCCAAAGCCGATGTCGTATGCCCAACCATCACCTCCGATTATCCAGATGCTCTTGTCAACGAGATAGTCTTTCAACTCAAGTACTTTTGCCAGTACAGGTTTAACTTCCACCGGAGCGTCGTTCCACCAGTCAGTGAGCATTGCTCTGAGTGTATCGGCCTGTGCTTTTGCTTCCTTGTTCACATCATCGAACAACATGAGGCTTCTGTAAATGGCCTGTTTCAGTGCAGCATCGCCGACCATTGCCTCAAGCTTTATCAGGTTTGATTTGAGTTGTTTACGATTGGCATCAACGGCGAGGCGCATGCCAAAACCAAACTCGGCGTTATCCTCGAACAGGGAGTTAGCCCACGCGGGGCCGCGACCATTTTTGTCTTTGGCATACGGCGTGAGCGGGAACGTACCACCGTAGATGGACGAACATCCGGTTGCGTTGGCAATGATCATCCGATCGCCAAACAGTTGTGTAACGAGGTGGATGTACGGCACCTCACCACAGCCGAGGCAACTTGGCGGGTATTCGAAATAAGGTTCGGCGATGTTGGGTTCCTGTACAAACGGAAGTTTCTCAATGAAGATGGCCGGATTTCCGGGCACGCCCCTTCGTTCAAGTCGTTTCGTACAGGTTGGTACTGCACCATTGACCGACATCGCAGAAACAGGAATCGTATCGCCTTTAAGGCGCAGTACAGGGTCGACAACCTTTTGAGCAAACTCGCCAGCGTCTGCAGGAACAAGCTGGTCGACATCTGCCCATTTTTCGGACACTTCAGGTACAGGGATTTCTACAACGGCGTTCGCAGCTGCGTCAATCGCTTTCCAGTTCATTTCAATAATGTCGCGTCCCTTCTTGGCGAATTGCTTTTCAACGTACTTTTTGATCATGTCGATAGCTTCCGCCTCCGGTACGACTCCCGATACTTTGAAGAATGCAGTCTGCATCACCGAGTTGATGCGTCCGCCAAGACCGACGCTCTTTGCAATCGCCGACGCGTCGATCGCATAAACCTTAACGTGCTTACGACGGATTGTATCCTGCATTTCCTTAGTGAAAAGGCTAAACACCTTCTCGGGCTTTTGACCTGTATTAATAAGGAACGTTCCGTTTTCTGTAATGCCTTCGAGAATGTCGTACTGACCAATGTATTGTTGACGGTGCAATGCAACGAAATCAACCTTGTTCAGGAGATATTCGGATCGGATTGGTTTCCGCCCGAATCGCAGGTGTGAAATTGTATAACCGCCAGACTTGTTGGAGTCATACTGGAAGTAGCCCTGAACAAACAGATCGGTACTTTCACCTATTATCTTTATCGAATTCTTATTTGCACTGACGGTACCGTCAGAACCGTAGCCCCAGAATTTGCAACGCACGACGCCTTCCTGTTCACAGTCGACCTCTTCTTTTACAGGGATGGAGCGGAACGTGACGTCATCGGTGATGCCTACCGTGAAATCGTGGAAGCCATCGTTGCGCAGATGTTCAAAGACTGCGTTTACCATAGATGGCGTGAATTCTTTCGACGAAAGTCCGTAGCGACCTCCGATGATACGAATCTCCGGATGCTGACGCAGTGCTGCAACAACGTCCATAAACAACGGTTCGCCTATTGAACCTGGTTCCTTGGTGCGATCAAGCACCGCGACGCGTTTCACAGTCGTCGGAATTTATTCAAGCAAAGAGTCAATAGAGAACGGTCTGTATAAACGTACTTTGACGGCGCCGACTTTCCGGCCACGCGCGTTCAGATAGTCGACAGTTTCTGCTATTGTTTCGGCTGAGGAGCCTATCGATATAATGATATCTTCTGCATCGGCAGCTCCTGTGTATTCAAAGAGTTTGTAATGCCGTCCTGTTTTGTTGGCGAACATCTCCAGGTATTTCTTCACGATACCGGCACAACGGTCATAATACCCGTTGACAGTTTCGCGGCCCTGGAAGTAAACATCCGGGTTTTGTGCACCAACCTTGCAAACCGGAGACTCCGGTCGTAATGCGTTTGAGCGAAACTCCTCGACGTATTTCATGTCGATCATGTCGCGAAGCATGTCATATTCTATAGGAGTAATCTTTTGAATGGAATGTGACGTGCGGAAGCCATCAAAAAAATGAAGAAAAGGAATTCGCGATTCCAGGGTTGCGAGATGAGCGATCACAGCCATGTCCTGTGCCTCCTGAACGTTGGCTGAGGCCAACATAGCGAAGCCGGTGCCACGGGTCGCCATCACGTCCGAGTGATCACCAAATATAGAAAGTGACTGACATGCAAGGGAACGCGCCGTCACGTGAAAAACGGTTGGAATCATTTCACCCGCTACCTTAAACATAATCGGCACCATCAGGAGTAAACCCTGTGATGCGGTGAAGGTTGTTGACAGGGCTCCCGCCGATAACGCGCCGTGAATTGCTCCGGCTGCACCTGCCTCAGACTGCATCTGAACAACATCAACTTTTTCGCCGAATATGTTCAGCCTTCCCTGGGCTGCCCACAGATCGGCATTCTCACCCATATCAGACGATGGAGTGATCGGATAAATCGCGGCGACCTCACTGAAGGCGTACGCAATGTTCGCGACAGCGGAGTTTCCGTCGGTGCTGGTGAATCGTGTTTGCTTTTTCATAATCTGGACAGGTTGAGTCAGCGCATCAATTGTTACCTTCAAGTAAATCCGATTTGATGGCTGCTTAACTGTCAAAAGTCACCGGCTCCTGAGATTTCGCTCACGAGGGGTGCTGAGAAATGCCCAGAACGTCGATGCGTACAACGCCGTTACTCATAATTCAGGTTGTAATGATTGGCGGGATTTGTAGCTTTAGTTCTCGCCTGTTTTTTCCTCGCGCCGCGATTTTATTGCATCCTCGCGGTTTTTATTGTGCTGCTTGTTGAGCTGGAAGCCGTAGCCAAAAAGCACAATGCCCAGCAAGACCATTATGAAGAGTATTATCGCGAGGGTCATATTCATTCGTTTCATTCTTATATCAAAAACGAATGCCTGTGAATCGCGTGTCTATGATTACCGCTTGTTGAACTTATCGGTCCAGCGGTTGGCTTCCTTTTGCAGTTTTATCGTGCCGTCTTCGAGTGACTTCTTAAGTCGGCTGTTCATTTCGCCGATGCTGGTAAGATGATACTGGCCACAATCCTCACACTGATAAACGGCAACCGGTCCGTTACCTCGTCCATATTCATAACGGGTCCAGGCCTCGATGAGCGCGTCCTCCGCGATTTCCTTTGAAGGATACACTTTCTTCCCCGTTACACAGCCAGCCATTATATTGAAGATTTAGAACATAGCTTTGATTATGCAAAACACGTAATCTATTGATGATGGTCAAGTAAACCGGCAGATGAATTTCCTATTCCGGGAATTTTCTATAAAACGCGAGCCTGATGAATGGCCGAGTGCCTCAAAATCAAGGTATTCTAACATACGGCGAATGTAATAATCCCAAAAGGCTACTGTATGGTTAGCGACCGTAGACTGGACGAAGAGTGGACAGAGAGTGGAGGATGACTGGAGGATGAGTGGACGATGAATGGAGGCAGAGCGGACAAAGACTGGAGGCAGAGTACACGGAAACCAAAAAATTCAGGGTAGATCCAATTTGGGAAAACCTCTCCAGTCTTGTTATCCGGAACGGGACTTTACATGCTGATCCTGCGACGGGCGCCGATTCAACCTCGCATGGGGAAGTTGCCCTCTTCAGTACCCGCCTTCTGTTAAGGGACTCGCTATTGCGAAGTCGAAATAATGCCGCGTTTTGCAACACAGTCAACGCAAGCAACGCCCGGAATGATTCATAGGAGTTGTCGCATCTTTATTTAATTTTACGGCTCGAATAAAAATCATGAAGACAGCTGAAATTCACACACAAAAAGGCGTAATGAAGATTGAATTCTTTGAGAAAGATGCGCCGAACACCGTCAAAAATTTTGTAACACTTGCGGAGAAAGGATTTTACGACGGGCTTACTTTCCACCGCGTAATTCCAAACTTCGTTATTCAGGGTGGTTGCCCTAATGGAATTGGAAATGGTGGCCCCGGATATACCATTGACTGCGAGTTGACAGGCGACAATCAATATCACGATCGTGGCGTATTGTCGATGGCACATGCCGGCCGCAATACAGGAGGATCCCAGTTCTTTATTTGCCATAACCGCGAGAACACCAAACACCTCGATAGAAACCACACCGTTTTTGGCAAGGTCGTAGAAGGGCTTGATGTGATCGATGCAATTCGCGCAGGCGACGTTATGGAGAAAGTCGTCATCAACGAAGAAGCATAGATTCCGGAAAAAATAGTTCAGGAGCACTGCATATGCGGTGCTCTTTTTATTTTATCGAAACCGAAGCGCTGAGTCGTTTTATATATGGCAGGTTGAACAGTATCACCGCTATAAAGATGATTACATACCCCACTAATTGCAGTGCAGTGATATTCTCTTTGAACACGACAAAGGCAACGGTAAAATTGATTATCGGATTGATATACATAAGTATGCCTATCGTCGCTGAGTTGATCCGGTTGAGTGCGTATAGATTAAGGAATAATGGGACCACGGTAAACAATACGGCGATCAGGAAGATTAAACCATAGAACGTACCCGACGCTGGTACCTCATTAACGAGCAAGGGAAATATTGCACTCAGAAGGATAAGGGAGAAACACACCTGAATGCAAAGCACAACCATTCTGTCGAAGCCCTGATTCTTCCGCTGAGAAATAAGATACAGCGCATACGTGAGCGCCGTTAGAAAACTGTAACCCAGTTCGAGCGCCGAATTTAATCCGATAAGGATACAGCTAATCGTACAAAGCAAGACAGCGATCCATTGGAGACGTGTCATGCTTTCGCGAATCAGGACAACGCCAAGAGCAGCTGTGATAACAGGACAAATCAGATACGAAAACGAAGCGGTCTTTATATTGATGTTGTTCACGATATAAATGAACGTCAGCCAGTTTACTGTGAGTAATGCGCCACCCACGAGGGTTAGAGCCGCGACCGATATTCTCTTGTTCGGCGTAAGTGCGCGAAAAGCATCGACTGTTGCCCTTATTGAAGATTTGCGAAAAATGGCAATCACAGCCACCAGGACCACCAGCGAGAGTGCAATCCGAAAATAGAGGATCTCTCCTGCCGAATACTCCCGAAGCGCGCGTAATGGAATTGAGAAGAATCCCCACATGATAAATGCAGAGATCGCTGCCGTGTAATGCCGCTGACTATTCATAAAAGAAGCGCAAATATAAAGGAATTACAACGCGCGACAGCACGCAGCGGTTGTCGTAAACTTCCAAGATTCCTATCCTGTTATAAAGAAATTAATCTGAGTTAACATTTTGTTCTTCCTGCTTTACAAGGTTCTCCTCGCGTTTGGTGATGATGCGATCCTTCTTGATGTCGACCTTAATCATCGCGTAAAGGCTCATGTAAACGTTAGCGATCCATACCAGCGCAAATCCTGAAATAACGTAGCCGCGCCAATCATCGAACAACAACCGAAAGTTTGTGAGCAGCAGGAACAGGATCGTAACGTAGTGGCTGAAGCAATATTCGCAGGTGAACAGGTAAAAAAACTTCCGTGCAAAAACTGTAGGGCTGTCCTGGCTCCTTCGAACAAAATAAGTCCTGGGTTCCCGAAATACTTCTTCATGTGTAACCGTCCAGGCAATACAAGCAATCGGGATGGCGAGGATAAACAACTCCAGTAGCGGATTATCAATGTCTTCAAAGTTCATCCCTTTCCCGGATTAAAATCGGTTGCCATCGTTCGTCGCCATCGTGGGCACGGGTCCACATCGCCAGAAAAAGGAATTATGGCTTGTATTTCGACCATACCAATGGGAAAACTATTGCAATTCCCACAAGATAGGGTTGATTTTTAACATTGCTTTTAAAAAATATTCAATTTTTTCGGATATAAGGGTCATGCTAACACCCGTTGTTTGGTTTCGTCTATTATTTTCGCGGGAGCCAATAACAACCAGATTGATGAAAACTACACTACGAACCGGGATCGGACTGATCGTTCTCACTTTGCTCTCTTCAACCCCCGCTTTCTCACAGGAAGAAGCGGTAACCGACAGTGGCGCGGCAGCCTGGATGCTGACGTCCACGGCACTTGTCCTCCTTATGATTCCGGGACTTGCCATGTTCTATGGCGGTCTCGTTCGCACCAAAAACGTGCTCGGCACCATGATGCACAGCTTCACAGCTATGGGTATCATGACGGTGCTTTGGGTCATCTGCGGTTATAGCATGGCCTTCGGCGGAAACGTATTGGGCGGATGGTTCGGTTGGAATCCCGACTACATATTGCTTAAAGGTATCGACGAAACGATCCTCAGCGCAGGGATTCCGGAACTCGTCTTCTCGATGTTCCAGGCAAAATTTGCCATCATCGCTCCTGCTTTGATCGCGGGCTCGTTTGCCGAGCGTGTTTCGTTTAAAGGATACTGCTTCTTCATCGCGCTGTGGGGTCTGATCGTCTATAATCCCCTTGCCCACTGGGTATGGGCTGAAGACGGCTTCCTCTTTAACCTCGGTGCAGCAGGTGCAATCGACTTTGCCGGTGGTACCGTTGTCCACATCTCTGCCGGAGTAAGCGGACTTGTCGCAGCGATGTTTATAGGAGCCCGTAAATCATATCCTCACCTTCCAATGCGTCCCAACAACCTCGTGATGACACTTATCGGTGCAGGCCTGCTTTGGGTGGGCTGGTTTGGGTTCAACGCAGGAAGCAGTGTTACCAGTGGTCTGGCTGCAGCCCAGGCACTTACAGTAACTCAAATCGCCGCAGCCGCGGGAGCGCTTGCATGGGTGATCATCGAAGGAATGCACCAGGGTAAGGCGACGGGTGTCGGATTTGCCAGCGGTATTCTCGCAGGCCTTGTAGCCATCACACCAGCCGCAGGGGTCGTACAACCCGGAGGCGCCATCATTCTTGGCGTTCTGGCAACAGGTTTCTGCTATATCGCAATCCAATGGAAAAACAAACTCGGACTTGACGACACCCTCGATGCATTCGGTGTTCACGGTATCGGTGGTATTGTAGGTGCTATTTTCCTTTCTTTCTTTATCCGCGACAGCTGGATGGCAGATGCCGTTGCTGCCAATCCCGGGTGGAACGTCTGGAAACAACTCGGCGTTCAATCACTGGCAGTAGTCATTGCCATCGTGTACGCCGCCGTAGGAACGTGGGTGATCTTGTTTATACTGAACAAATTCATACCGCTACGCTCTTCTGCCGAAGCAGAGATGCAGGGTCTTGATCACTATTATCACGGTGAACGTGGTTATGGTATGATCAACCCGAACTAATTTTTCCCCTACATTTACTAACACGAAGTCATGAATCTAGTCATAGCAATAATTCGCGAAAACCAGCTGGACCAGGTTCGCGAGGCACTCATAGAAGCCGGTGTATCCCGCATTACCGTAAACCACGTTTCCGGTCATGGAAGAAATCAAACCATGGAGGAGATATATCGCGGTCAGGTAGTAATTCCCAACCTCGTTCCAAACATCCGCATCGAAATCGCGGTGAATGACGATTTTGTCAAATCGACATGCAATGCCATCATCAATGCAACAAAGGCAAATGACAGCGGCTACGTCGGAAGCGGAAAAATCTTTGTACTTCCTCTCGAAGAAGTAATTCGTCTGCGCACCGGCGAGACCGGGCCGGACGCCATCTGATTTTAATTTTGTACTACTATACGAAAAAGAGAGCCTCTGTTGATGGCTCTCTTTTCTTTTCTGACAATATCACGCGTTCTGCAAATTGAATGTAAAAACCGGGCGCCCGACTTCCTTGACGAGCCGGTTCGAAAAATGATTCGAGAAGATTCTGAAAATACCGTCCTTACTGTTCTTGATGACGGCAATTAATCCAGCCTGATTCTCACGCGCAAAATCAATCACTGCTTCTGCCGGATCAGCTGCGTCGAGGATTGTAATCGTATAATCCTGAAGCGCCGCTGTACGTGCCATGCCTTCAAAGTACACACGTAAATCTCTTTCATCCGACGAAGGCCTTCTTACATGCAGCATATAAATGTGACTTCCGAAACTTTCTGCGAGTTGCCGTAGTGTATTCAACCCCGTCAGTATCTGATTGTCGTCAATTTCGTTTACAGCAAGTACGATGCGCGAGAGATCTTCGATACGGAAACCATCCCGTACAGACAAGACCGGACACGACGAAACTTCAATAACCTGTTCCGTGCGATTACCTGTGAACTGCTCTTCAACTGACGCTTCACCTGACGTTCCCATCACTACGATGTCAATCAATTCCTTGTCCAGGTAATCGTCAATGCCATCCTTCAGCTCGTCGTCGATGATTCCATATTCGATTTCGACGTCCGCAGCGCGATAAGTTTCAGCCAGCTCTTCAAGCTTTCGCTGATTCTGTTTCAGAAGTTCCAGCATGAACACTGAATCCTCCACGTCGTTCTTCTTGTACACATCGCCTGTAGCTGAAAACGTTCGACCAAAGGGATGCTTTGTAAAATTGATAAGACTAATCACTGCTCCGCTTCGCCGGGCAATTTCTACCGCGAGACGAAGTCCATTTTCGGCAATCGGTGTAAAGTCGGTAGGGACAAGAATTTTTTCCATATGTTGAGGGGTTATTTTAAATTAAAAAGGAAGACGTCTTAAAATGAGTAACGCATCAAAATTGATTTTGAGCGACAACTGTTAAGCAGTCCTGACGTCATTTTCCGTGGCTGTCGGGACATTTTCTACTGAAGAGGAATCCTCGGTTCGAACATCTTCCTTTAATCCATGACGGCGGCGCCAAATCCTGATTTTCGTCCCTCTTCGTTGCCAGAACAGAAGTCTCGCAGGGTCAATTTTAAGTTTAAGCAGAAGCTTTCGTAGCGGGTTTCCGAGGATGAATGTCAACTGCTTTCGGTTAGGCAAGCTGTTCAATTTGTACTCTGCACGAATCAGCATCGACGTAAGCTCGCGGTTGATGTAGTCCGGCTCTTCACGCAGGCGCTGCATGTATATCTCATGCGGACCGACATCACTGTAGCTCTTTTCATCCCAAAGGAATTTCAGACCGGTGGTCGCGGGTACAATTTCGAATTTCATTCCGACAAATTGCGCCTGCCTGAAAAAGTCGACGCGCGGATACGAGAAGGTTTCATGTATGTCTTTCCAATAACCGATCTTATCAACGACATTTTTTTTATGCATGACAGCGGTTGCCTCCGGTGGTATCGGCAGATCTGGAAGCAATGGTATGTCAGGCCGCGAATATGTGAAAGAATACACCCACTGAATCACAGAAAACGCAAAGTCTGCATCTGTCCTGTCCATATGGTTCACCAGTTCTTCCAAATGGTTTGGCAGCCAGATATCATCGTGGTTGAGATACGCGATGTACTCTCCCCTCGCCCGCCTGATGCCTTCATTGTTTGGTCGTGACTGATATCCGGAATTCTTCGGCAGATTGTACCAGTGAATGCGGGGATCAGAGAGAAACTTTTCCATTATCTGCTCTGTGTGATCCGTACAGGCATCCCCGATTACCCACACCTCAAAATTCCTGAACGTTTGCCATAACACACTCTCGATAGCGTATTTCAATGTCTCGGCCCGGTTATATGTAGCGATTACAACGGTTACGCGGGGCTTGATTGATCCGGTCATTTCGAATTTGGATTTAGTTGAGCATTTTGTTTCAGCGGAATAATTCAAAAAGCGAAAAAGAAAGTGCCAATCAATTCCAATCTGATTCAATCTTTTCCCGGGTAAAGGATAAACCGAATAACCGGCTGCATCCGAACAGTAACCCAACGCCTGTAGAGCAGATTCCTCAACTCGCTCACTCTACCAGTTTGATCAATCTTCCTTTAGAAACCTGGTCTTCAAGAGTCATCCCGTTAAGGGTAGCCAGCTCGTTCATTCTGGTCTCGGAGACATTGAAACGTTTGAATGTCTGTGCAAGCGAACCATTCTGAGGGACCTCCACGACCCGAATGCGCTCAGGCTTACGGTTGATTTTTGACTGGTCAGTCAGTTCGCCAAAGCTGCCCATCGATCCTTGAAAAACACGTACATATCCGTTGAAGTCTGCCGGCATAGAAGCGCCTATCAACGAATAAATATTTTGACCATACTGGATGAGATACGTCAGCGTGCGGACACCGGCCTGTCCATTCTGACTCGCCTGATCGGCTACGATCATCAATGCAGGTAATCCATTAACCTCATCGCGACGCGATTCTACTACGGTAAGACCATAGTTTTCAAGCAATGCCTGCCCGGCTTCTTCCAGAGAATTCCCTTTACCCAGCGTGAGTAACATGAGGGCTTTTCCATCCTGGGACATCATCTGCACAGCCTGCGGTGTGTTTTGAAACGCCCATTGTGGCGGCACAGAAAATTTGAATCGCAATTCAGGATGATAGAATACGTTGCTTTCAACGAAACCCTGCCGGGGATCCTCGCCATAAATGAGGCCGTCGATCATACGCAGGTAGTTGTCCTGGTTCACCTTCAACTCGCCCTTTTGTTTTGATTTCCATTGCTTCGCGAGCTTGCTGACGCTTCGTTCGCGATCGGAAGGATCAGGATGCGTCGAAAGGAATGTAGGCACTGCATCGCCCGACTCACCACCAAGGCGTTTCAGCGTGTTGAAAAATCCGGCCATCTCTTCTGCGTCGTAACCAATCTTGGTCGAATATTCAACACCAAGTTTATCTGACTGACTTTCTGCATCGCGACCGAACTTCAGAAACAAAAGCTGCAGTCCCTGACCAGCGAGATCTCCAAACTCTGCCAGCTCCGGGGCAAAGATCATCCCCGCAGCAAGTCCAACCTGTGCAAGCATGGCGTTGCTATATTGTTTGGCGGAGTGTCGTGCCGCAATGTGACCAATTTCATGACCTAATACGCCGGCAAATTCTGCTTCATTGTTGAAATGCGCCATTATGCCCCTGGTGAAGTAAACGTAACCACCAGGTACGGCAAACGCATTCACTACCGGAGAGTCTACAATCTTAAAATGATATTCTAATTCATCGCGATGTGAAATAGCAGCCATCTGCTGACCCTTTTCTTCGATGAAACGCTGTAGTTTGGGATCATCATATACGCCGAAGAATTGTTGAATCTCCGGGTCGGACTGCTTACCCATTGCGATTTCCTGTTCGGTTGACAGCAGCATGAAGTCACGCCTCCCTGTTACCGGATTCTTTGCGCACGAATTGAAAAGTGAAATGATTACCACTACGCTGAAGGCGCATGCAAACTTTTTCATAGCCAAGCTTTTACTCAGGTAAGAATAAAAGTTGTACCACCTGAGAATTGAGGTCAGATACGTTTTGTGACTTCGGTGGTAGTCTTCGTTACCGTAGTGGTTGTGCGACTCATTTGCGGCTTTGGCTTCTTGCCTGTTCGCGTTTCGTGGCCCGTCTTCTTGTTCACAATGGCGCCGTTGTCATCCTCACCGCGCGTGGAAACCGCCCCTTCCGTAGGGACCACCTTATGCCCAAAACGGTTCGCATACACTTGTGTGAATTCTGCCCCAAAAAGCAGGATCATTCCCGCATATGAAACCCAAAGCATGATCAGGATGATTGAACCTGCGGCACCGTATGCTGATGCAGGATCAGAGTTGCCGAAATAAATACCGAGCAGGAACTTCGCAGCGACGAATAGCAGCGCAGTTACAAAAGCCCCAATCCATGTATCACTCCATTTGATCACCGCATCGGGCAGAAACTTGTAGATCGCCGCAAACAGCAGCGTGATGGTACCTACGGATATAATTACATCGAAAACCTTAAAGACGACAAGCAGACTCTCAGATACGTTGCTGGTAAGCCAGTCACTAAGGGCCGACAAGCCGGCAGACAATACGAGAGATACGAGCATCAGAAAACCAACGACGAGTATAAGCCCGAAGGAGAAAACGCGGTCGCGAACAATCTTGAGCAACTTCTGCTTTGGTTGGGGCTTCACCTCCCACATCTTGTTCAATATTTGTTGGGTCTGATAAAATACTCCCGTAGCACCAAACAGTAATGTTGCAACTGCCAGTATAGACGCGATGGTTGTGCTCTCGTTTTGTGAGGACGCCGCGATGATCTTGTCTACGTCCGTAGCTGCGTTTCCTCCCACTATACTGCCTATCTGGCTTGTTATCTTTTCACGGACAACCTGATCATCAAAAAAATAACCTGTTACGTTTATGATGATCACCAGGAGGCCCGGCAGCGAAAAGATCGTATAGTATGCAATTATGATTGAATTATTGAAGGGTTCGCGCTCACTCCATTGGTTGAACGTTTTCTTTATCAGGAAACCCAGCTTCTTCAGATTGTCCTTCACCTTTCCCATGATAATAATGATTTACCAGAAGCGGCAAAAAAGATATGCCTTGGTCGGTGAAAGCCGGTGGCAGCGCTAGTTTCCGCGAATACGGGTAATTTCGCTCATCAGTCCGCGAAGTTTGCGGTGTGGTTGTTCATCGTCAAAGCCGTGCGTGTAGGTATCGCCGTTGCGTGTTGTAATAATAAGGCTTCCGTGGGCCGCGCCATCGAAAGTCCTGCGCATTGAAGGCGACTGCAGATTTTTGATTTCGCTAAGCCGAACATCTCCGAGAGACGAAATAACATTTTGCCATTCGTTTGATGACATTTGGCGATCGGTGACATTGGGGGTCTGATCAACGCGAAAGTCTTCGCGGATTATGCGAATGCTGTCAGGCGTGAGTATCACCTGCTGCCTTTGGACTCTCGTTCCTGAGTTGAATTCTATACGGGTGATTTCCGATTTGTCCTGAGCAGAACAGTTCATCACAGTGGACAGAATCAGAAAAGAAAACACTAATTTTTTGAATAGCATGATGGCTTGCGTTTGATTTCAAAGTACAAAAGCCGAACCAGATTTACGGAGAGACTTTTTCGCCTTCGGTAATGGCGGTTATTGATGCGGTTGCAATGACGTGTCCTTCCATGGCTTGCCTGACTAAACTTGCGTCTGCAATGTTCGGAAAATTGAGTACGCAATCGAGAGCGTACAGAGAGAAGCAATAGTGATGAACGCCGCTGAAGTATTTGGGGCATGGACCTTCGTATCCACGGGTGCCTCCATTACAGATTCCGTCGATAGCATTCTCCGGAGTTTTGCCTTCATCGAAATGCGTAACATCGGGTGGAATGTTGTAAACCAGCCAATGGACAAGGTGATTGGGCGCATCCAGGTCTTCGACAATCAACACAAGACTTTTTGATTCCGCCGGTACGTCCAGGAATTCCAAAGGGGGGCTGACGTTTGGTCCTTTGCACGTGAACCTTTCAGGAACAGGCAAATGGTCGCCAAAGTCAAGGCTGGAGATTTTCATATAGCAAAAGAAAGGGCCTCAATGAAGCCCTTTTTACTGAAAATCTATTCTAGCGATTGTTGGTAGTATTGTTCGGGTTGGTATTAGTGCGGCGATTCTCTTTTGCTGCGTTTGCACGATTCAGACCGCTGCTTTCTCCACCCTTTCGTCCAATCTGAGCCATATGTTCACGGTTTTGGCTTACGCGTTCACCGCCTTTAGCTCCGATGGCCGCCATATGTTCGCGGTTACGGCTTACCGTTTCTCCACCTTTACGCGCAATAGCCCGCTGACGTTCCGGATCCATTGAAGCGAACCCACGGTTCGACTTCTTTTTCACTTCAGGAGTAGCTGAATTCTGCTGCGCATTATTCTGTTGTGTATTATCCTCTTTTAATTCCATAACTTTTGTTTTTATAGGGTTTTTTAACTTGTTAAAAAAATGATGCCTCTCGCTTAAATCTCCTGTACCAGCCTGAAAAACGGTTTTTGAACCATCCGGCAGTGAGGAAGATAGTCAACAGATTGTGGTAAAATTATCCTCAACTACCGCCCGGACCATACCGCGCTCCAGACAGGGGAAAATGAAGCCTTTTGTGTTTCCCATCAAATGATGAGACCGAACTCGAAACCAGTATCAAGAGTAGACAACTATACAACCCGCTTACTTAAAATTATGTTCCTGGCGTGCGGCCGATTCTTTGTTTTTAAGGCGAGCCGCATATCCACCGGTTTAACCCGCTGATTTATTCTACCAATGCATCCAAAGCCCTCTGCGCCTTCCCTGATGACCTTCTGGTGGGAATTTCCCCAGTTTCCAAAAGGCTCTTAAAACGCCTTAGATCGGCCCTGATCAAACGTTCCACTACGGGGTTGAACAACTTACCTGCTACGCTTCCTGCATCACCTGCTGGAAGCCGGTACGAAATCCGGGCATGAATCTCCGTGCCCCTTCCCTCCGGCGCGTCCACGAACCTGACTTCCCCGGCGTTATCAATCGTTGATCCCGGAAGTGAAGACCAGGAAAGCAGACTGTTCGGATCTTCTTCGTTGATTTCAGCCTTCCATGTCACTGTTCCTATTCCACCGGGAATTTGCGCCGTCCATACCGAGTGCGTTTCGTCTTCCTCGACAACACTTTCAAGATGTTTCATAAACGAAGGAAGATTCTCAAGCTTGCGCCAGAACGCATACACTTCCTCACGCGGTTTGTTTATGGTGTGAGTGGCCCGAACCTCCAATGCGCTCGCCGATGTGTGAGCGGAATCTCTGCTTATGGCATTGTTAACTTCACAATACCCTGTTGCACCGCGTTTCAGCAGAGCAAGACCGGCGAGTCCAAAGACCTTTCCGCTGACGGTGTTAAACTTCCTGATGGCATAAACCCCCAACGCAGTTCCCGCGATGACGGAAAGAATGCGTTCACCTTTTCCGACATTGATCCTTGTGGATCCGGTCGCAGGGGGAAAAGAACTTGCATTTCCCGCTGCATACGCTGACAAACGATTTGTTTCCATAGAAAAGAGACTTAATGCAGTTGACAGGCTCATCCGGAAAGAATGCTCCTGATGCACAGCAGGCGGAAAAAACTTTACCCGTCGCTTAACCCTGATGAGATGGGGAGAACGTTGCCTTTATTGGGTGGCTGCCTACTATAATGACCATGTCGCTACACACTGAGCGGCTTGCATACCTGATTTATCCAGTGGCCAGTCCGTTGTGCCAGCAAATCCATAATAGCAACCTTCCCGCGGTTGAAGGAATGATCCGCATCCGGAATTGTGACCAGCGTAGCAAGAGGAAGTTCGGAGCACGTTTGTGAAATCAAATCGATGCGAGCAAGGTCATCACGTGTTCCTTGCAGAAACAACATCGGCACCTTCACTTCCTGGAGGTGTGCTGCTCTTTCGACGCCCGGCTTGCCCGGGGGGTGTAACGGAAAACCGAAAAAGATCACACCCTGAACAAACGCAGGGTTGCCGGTTGACAGAAACTGCGAGGTCATACGGCCTCCGAATGATTTACCAGATGCGAATACGGGAACGCCCGGGAAGCGTTCGTGCACCGCGGATATGACGCGCTCCACGGTAGCTGTTGCAACGGGAGGCTTATCCGGCATCTTTCGACCAAACTCCTTGTAAGGGAAATTAAACCGCACAACGGCGTACCCACTGTCACAGAGGCGTTCGGCCAGCTGAACCAGGAAGCTATGATGCATATTGCTTCCCGCGCCATGCGCCATCGTGATAACAGCGGTGTATTGCAATGGAACAAACGCCACTGCTGAAACAGCTCCGATTTTGTCGGAAACGGGCACAGTAAATTCGGTTACTGCGTACCGGTCATGAGGTGAAGATTTCGCCACAGGCGAAAATAAAAAATCCCCGGGATTTCCGGGGACCTGTTTATAGTAGAGTTTTCTTTCTTTCGCAGCGCTTGATAGAATCGGCGGCGGTTTCGATGGATTTAATGTCAAACAAATTTTGAATGTAGAGGCGGAAATAGTGAATGGCTTCATCAAACTTTCCCAGTGCTTCGTTTAGCAGGCCATACTCATTGTATAACGTGGCATAGCTGATTCCGGGGACCTTGATCGCTTCATCCAGCAGACCTTCCAGCTCGTCATAGCGCCGCAGCGTGGAGAGCAGGTAGGCATAGTTGTAATATCCCGCCGGATATTCGGGCGCAAACTTCAACGCGAACTTGTAGTGTTCCTCAGCCTTTGCGAAGTTCTTAAACTTCGTTTCGTAGAGCCAGCCCAGGTGGTTGTGCGCCTTTCCAAAGTCCGGAGCCTCCGCGAGGATCGCTTC
>JAEZDW010000261.1 GCA_023417955.1 Bacteroidota bacterium | reverse complement strand
TCCAGTGCGATTGCCTTCGGGAAGAGGATATTGTTTTCGAGGTGAATGTGCATGTGAAGGTCCTGTTCAAATTCCTCGAGGAGTGCATACGTAACCTGGTATGTGTTGCATGCATCTGCCGGTGGTGTATAGTGACCACTTAGTTCATCGATCTTGCTGAAGCGATCACCCTCGGTAGAGTGTTCGTCCATCATCATCTGCACAGGATTTTCGACCGTGCCAAACTGCGGGCTTGTGACGTTCGATCCGTCCTGTTTTGCTTTTACCATTTTTCGTACGAAAGGGAAGAGAATGAACTCTTCTTTTTTCATATGCGCGGCGAGTTCTCCGGCGGATGCGTAAAACTGTTCGCGGATCTCAAACAATTCCGGGTGGCGTTCCCCGTGAACACGGCATATCTTATCGAGATAAGGTTTTATTTCAAGAATCCTTGTCTCAACATAACGATGGTGTTTCTTTTCAATGTAGTCTGCCAGCAAATCCAGCGGCCACGATTTGTAGTCGGTGTTATTGTCTGCCTGCTCTCTGACTACAGCTTCAAGATCCTGAATAACCAGTGCCGGATTGATATTCTTCCGGGTACACGCTTCAAGAATGTTCCTGTTTCCCTGGCAGCAAAAGTCAATGCCGTATTTTTTGAACACGGACGCTGTGCGATAATCCTGCGCTACCACTTCTCCGATGATATTTTCCTGATTGAATCTCATAACTGTTGTTTTTAGTTGATGTGTTCCCCCGTTCGTGACCTTATGATCAATGAAGCGGGATTATTGAATTGTTTCTATAGTATTCGATTTTGTGCTGAAACATCTCCGCCATCCGTTCACCCTGCCACTTTGCGCGCGCCGCTTTTTCACCGGCGAATAAATCGTCCACGGTCTGACGAAACAGGCTGACCCATCGCGTGAAGTGTTCACCATCGACTGCGAGGTTCGCGTGAGGCGGAAACGGACTCCCGTAATACGTGTGTTCCTCAAGCAGAACGGTTTGCCAGAAGCGATACATCTTCTCGAGATGCTGTGGCCAGCGGTCCTGAATTCGCTCGTTGAAAATATCCTTCAAAACTTCATCCGCCCGCACTTTGCTGTAGAACGAGTCTACCATAAGGCGGATGTCATTGATATCTGATATGTCGTTTTTCTTATTCACGGTCCCTTTTGTTTAAACGCTGTAATTCGATATCGCATAATAAACGGCCCAACCTGCGAAGCCGATGATCAGGGCCCACACCCATGATGGGATACTCCTGGGCGTTTCGCTGCCGTCGATAAGAAACTGCTTCTGGTCACCTTTGCCATATGCGTTCACCATAATGGGCAATACGCCATCGACAACGTCATTCGTTTTCAGGCCTTCGACGGAAATAGCGGGACCGTTGCGCACAGTAAAGGGAATGATACGAAGTCCTTCTTTGCCAGTCGGTTCTTTCCCGACAATCTTGAGTATGTGGTCGCCATCGGTAAGTTTACGCGTATCCAGGTCGAATTGTATGGGAACTTCGAACTCGCCAATTGGTTTTTCTGCATCGTCGAGGAATATGAAGACTTTGCTTTTCTGTTTCATGATTCAGTCGAAATTGAGTATGCTTCGTTTGATGTGGCTTCGTTCTTTTTCACCCGGCCTAAGGATCCATTTGATAGCGAAGACGGTGGATACAGCGACAACAGCAACCATACACCAGACCGCCACGTAATCCAGGTTGTTCTGTGGTCCACCGCCATGTGCTATGCCTCTTAATACTTTTGGTTGCTGCTTTTGACAAACTTCACAAGCCAGCGCTGCAACGTTTCCTAACGCGAACGGCAGCATCAACCATATTTTTCGGAGCGATTTCATAAAGCAAGCTTTTGCGTTTCAATTTGTTCGAGAATCTTTTTTACTTCTTCCAGAGGAATTGTGCGGGCATTGTTGCCCCAGCTTGTACGCTCATGGTTGATGATCGCAGCAACTTCATCCGCTGTCAGTGAATTGTTTGTACCTACTGCCGGCATTTCACCGTACTCGTCACGACCGTTGTAACCTTTCATGATGATCTCAATAAGGATTTCCGGGTTGTCGTCTAACACGATCGGACTTCCCTTCAGCGGTGGAAATGCGCCTGGTAAGCCAGCGCCATTCGCCTGGTGACACGCCTGGCAATTCGCAGCATATAATCGCGCGCCGTCGACGTTAAGAAGTTCCGCACCATTTTGCGCCGGAGCCTGGTCGGGATCAGTATTCTTTCTATACAGGAAGTCCGGTGGGGTTGTTCCGTCGGGAAGGGGAGTCTGGTTCAAGGATTGCAGATAGGCTACCAGTTGCAGTGCTTCCTTCGTGGCAACAAGGTTCTTGCCGGATTTACGAGCAGCTTCGTCGGGAAGGGTTATGACTTTGTCTCCTGATGCAGGGGTATTTTTCCATTCGAATATCCAGGGATACGCAGGCATGACCGACTGATCAACGACGATACGTGGATTGTATAAATGAAGCAGGTGCCAGTCTGCACTGGGCAAACGATTACCAATGTCAGTGAGGTCAGGCCCCGTGCGCTCCGTACCCATCAGCGTCGCGGTATTCATCCACCAGTTCATGCGTGTGTTGTTCGCATAGTCTGCTGCAATACCGGGGCGCGATCCCCAGGTTTTGTCCATGTCGACATTTCGAACCTGTTGCGAATGACATGCCACACAACCTTCAGAAATGAAGACGTGTTTGCCGGCTAAAGCGTCTCCCGACAAAGCTTCACTGCCGGGTAGGGGGGCGTTATTTTTCTGATTCCTCAACGCCGGCATGATCGCGACGAATATCGACAGCCCGACGAAGAGCAGCAGCGCTGCACCAAAGAGTTTCCTATGATCGTTAAATATCTCCATGTTATCAGTTTACAGCCATTTCACGTTCTTCCTTCCGACTCATGGCCCGGATTTTCTCAATAGCCATTCTCCTGATTTCCGATTTCTCGGATACACGGACCATGTCGTAAAAGTTGTATGCGAGGATCAGATGTGAGAGCCACATCATTGTTCCGCCGATTGCCCGCCACAACCAATACGGCGCCATCATGGATACGCTTTCGATGAATTGCTGACCTTCCATCCACATCAAACCTTTTAGGGTACCGCCGATCATGAGAGGAACGGAATACAATAACAGCCCGATGAATGCCAGCCAAAAGTGAGCACCGACCAGTAAATGAGAAGGTTCTCTTCCTGTTAGTCGGGGCACGAAGGCATAGATGCTTCCCCACAACAGGAAAGCGATGATTCCATACATGGTAATGTGCGAATGTGCTACCGTGAAGTCAGTGAAGTGCCAGAGCAGATTGGTGTATCTGAAGGCTTCAGCCGTGCCCTGAAACGATCCCGTGAAGTAGAAAATAATTCCGACAAGGAAAAAGGGCAGCGTATAGCTCGTGGCGATCTTGTTGAAGTCACCCTTAAACGTCATCAGGAAATTTGTTGTGCCTGCGACAACAGGGATAATCATTCCTGCACTGCCGACAATGGCAACGGTTTGTAACGACCACGGAATCGAGCTGAACACGAAATGGTGCGTCCCGATGACGGTGTAGAAAATTATCTGCGTCCAGAATGCGAGTATGCCGAGGCTGTATGAATAGATTGGTTTGTTGAGTTGCTGCGGCAGGAAGTAATATACAATGCCCAATGTGAAAAGCATGAACCACATACCAACACCCTGATGCATGTAGTATCCCTGAACGATTGTCTCGCCCAGCCCATCCTGCCATGAAGGCCAGTAGGCGATGATAGCGATCACGATCGTAAACATTATTGCTGAAACAATATACCAGTTCGAGATGTAGATTTCGTGTGTTTTACGGCGTGCTACGGTTTGAATAAAATTGATCAACGTAAGGACAAGCGCGATGCCGAAGAGGCTCATAACGGGCCATATATACT
>JAEZDW010000188.1 GCA_023417955.1 Bacteroidota bacterium | reverse complement strand
GCATTACACTTGGGCGATGAATGCTATCGAAACAAAGTTTCTGTCTACAGATCTTTCTTCTTTGTATGCATCTCTTTATACCGAACCTGAGGAAGAAGGGGTCCTCGATTCACCTGGTGCCCGATTTTCCGCTAGAGATGACACAGATTTCTCCAGTCCGTATTATGAGGATTATAAAAGGAAGTACAGGCGACTCGATCTCTTGCGAATGGCAAAAGATAAAGGAAGTGGCGGCACGAATAAACGGGATAATTTTGATCAAGCTGAGTTTATCAACTACGACTCTGCGTTTGGCGGAGGCGAAGATTGGTCTAAGTATGCACTCGTGGTTTTGAATCCTGTTTCAAATCATCCCGACTCAACCTGGCTTAATCGCGCAAAGGAAAACAATCAACGCAATCTCAAACCTTTAGTGGGATTTGCCAAGGATAAGGGAATTCCAATTAACTACTTCCTGAATGAACAGGAAATTGATAGCATTTTTGATGTAGTGGAAAATGATTCGATCTTCAACGATTCCGCATCCCTATTTAAACACCTTGAATCGGTTGGGACGACAACGATTCTCTTTGCTGGCAACCTCACTTCCTTTTTTCGTGAGTTAACACCCCTTGACGCTTGGCGTTTTACGATCTTTAACGGTGGGTTTAAGGTCGTGTTTTTGGAAGATTGCATTATCTCTGATGAAATTGAGGAAAGCGAGGAGTATGAAGTCTTCAAGTTCGTCTTTCTTGAACGTGCGATCTTTTATAGGGAGATGTATACCGTGTCGACGTTGGCGCTCTTGTCGCAGAATATAAGGGATATTAGCCTGAATGAATCTTACCTTGATTCTTATTCAGACACCTTATATGTGGAAATTTTTAACAAGAGTAGCCTGCCGGCGCAGATTGCTGATTTCAAATTGAGATTCAGCGAGGCAGGGCCGACATTCGACCTTCCCCCTTACGTGCTTGAACCAAAGACCTTCTTCACGTTCCAAAGTCCGATTCTCGCCCCTGATGGACCACTTAAAGAATTCGAGTCGGAGCGCATATATTTAGTTAGCTCGACCAGCGACGAACTGGTCATTGACAGTATACCCTACGTTAGGGACAGGGCGATCGGCAAGTTTCCAAACGGTGGCGCAGCACTAACTGAATACCATAGTCCCTCCCTCGGGAGTTCGAATTATTTTTTAACGCAGGACCGCACGCTATGTGATAATGGTGAAACTGTGACTATTTCGGTAAATGGTGCCGAGGGATTCGATTATACGTGGTACCTAAATGAGACGTTACTAGGGGAAAAGACACCGTCAATTAACTCCAGCGAACCCGGAGAGTATCGAGTTATTGTCCTTTTTAGCGATACATCCATTGAGTCGCGATTGAATATAGAGAAAATTCCCCTGCCAGACGCTGAAGTTTACGTAGATTATAATACAGCAGGTAACGTGGGTGTGCTGAGTCTTCCCGAATTGCGGACCGACGAGCAGGAGCGATTCAAGTATTTTTGGAAAAAAGATGATATCATCGTCGGCACCGACTACAAATACCAGGCAGAGAAGAGCGGAATATATTCTGTAGTGGTGGAAAGCGACGACGGATGTGCCAATGAGTCAAGACATATTGAACTGATGGTCGACGAACATTACGTAGGAGGGGACTTGCCCCGGTTAATTTCTGTTTCCCCGAACCCCTCGGCGGGTCAATTCACAATATACCTGAAATCTGATTCAGATATCCGGAACATCTCATTCTACAACAATCTCGGACGTCGGATTCTTGTCAAGGAGATAGATGGGGTAGAGAATTTGCGAAGCTTATTGTACAACTCTTCAATGGGAGTAAGTCTTGACGTCAATTTAGACCTCGGAAGCGGCATTTTCTTCATCGCGGTCGAGTGGGAAGACGGTTTGCGTGATGTCGCCCGAATAGTTGTTTCCAAGTGAGGGCCGAATGCTGTAGATTGCATCCTTTATTTAAGGATGATTGCCTCTAAGTGACATGAAACAGATAATCCAGGACCTGCAGACAGGTAAGACAATTCTTGAAGACGTTCCAGTTCCCGTCGTAAAAAAAGGGTCCGTTCTCATCAAAAGCAAAGTGAGCCTCGTGTCTTTGGGCACCGAGCGAATGCTTGTTGAATTCGGTAAGGCAAATTTCATCGACAAGGCCCGGCAGCAACCTGACAAGGTAAAGCAAGTTATTGACAAAATCAAAACGGATGGACTCTGGACAACTGTCGATGCCGTCAGAAAGAAACTCGGCGAACCACTCCCGCTTGGCTATTGCAACGCTGGCGAAGTAATAGGTGTCGGCGAAGGCGTTACGGAATTCAGAATAGGGGATCGTGTTGCATCAAATGGTCCACATGCTGAAGTCGTTTTGGTCCCGAAGAACCTTGTCGCCAAAATTCCTGATAACGTCTCGTATGAGGAGGCTAGCTTCACTGTCATCAGCGCTATCGGTTTACAAGGAATACGATTGGTTCAACCAACTTTTGGTGAAACGATCGTTGTGGTAGGCCTTGGACTGATTGGCCTTATTACGTGCCAGCTTCTCAAAGCAAACGGGTGCGAAGTGATTGGCTACGACTTTGATGAACAAAAGGTCAGCCTGGCGTCGTCCTTTGGTATCATTGCCTTTAAGGCATCAGCCGAGACCGACCCCGTCAAGGTATGTCTTGAAAAAACCGGCGGAATTGGCGTGGACGGCGTCATCATCACGGCCTCAACAAAAAGCAATGACGTTATTTCTCAGTCGGCACAAATGTCGAGGAAAAGAGGTAGAATCGTTCTCGTCGGAGTTATAGGGTTGGATATCAAGAGATCCGACTTCTATGAAAAAGAACTCTCCTTTCAGGTATCCTGCTCATATGGACCCGGAAGATATGATGAACAGTATGAGCAAAAAGGAATCGATTACCCGTTACCGTATGTGCGATGGACTGAAAAGCGAAATTTCCTCGCGATACTCAATGCAATTTCCTCAGGTACACTAAACGTTAAGCCCCTGATTACACAAGCCGTCGATCTTAATGAATTCTCAAATATCTATAATGAAATTGGTTCGAGTCGGTCCATTGCTTCTCTGTTGAAATACCCTTCATCCGACGATAGTCAGTATGAACGCAAAATAAAAATCAATACAACCGTCTTTGAGAGCGGAAAGCCTGTCATCGGCATAATTGGCGCGGGAAACTTCACCAGAATGGTGATAGCGCCAATGATGGCGAAGCTTAAGTATAACGTCAAGTACATTGCCAGTGAGAAGGGCCTGTCTTCCACCGTCGTGGCAAAAAAATACAAATTCGCCTACGCGACGTCGGACTATAACGAGATTCTGAAGGATCCGGAAGTAAGCATCGTAGCCGTCACCGTTCGACATAACCTGCATGCGCGGTTGACAATTGAAGCATTAAATGCGGGGAAGCACGTATTCGTGGAAAAGCCTTTAGCGCTTTCATTTACTGAACTTGATGAAATCAATAAAGCAGTCGAATCGAGTGGTAAGACTGTCACGGTTGGATTCAACAGGCGGTTTTCTCCTTTCTCCGAAAAGGTAAAAAGCCTCCTTGGAAACGCAGCTCCTATCAGTGTCATAGCAAACATGAACGCAGGGTTCATTCCGCGTGAATCATGGGTCCACGACCTCAATGTTGGTGGGGGAAGAATCGTAGGAGAAGCCTGCCACATGGTGGATCTTATCACGTACTTCACAGGAAGTCTCGTAGACGAAGTTGTGATGACTGCAGTTGGTGAAAATCCTGAGGAGGATACCGATAACGCATCACTAACGTTGAAATACAGAAACGGTAGCGTGGGCGTTATCAATTACTTCTCCAATGGAAGTAAAGCTTACTCGAAGGAACGGGTAGAGATTTACTCACAGGGAAGGACGATGGTGATCGATAATTTCCGCCGCCTGGAATGCTACGGATTCTCTTCCAAAGGTTTCTCGCGCAGCCAGGACAAAGGACACCATAACCAATTCAAACTACTCCTCCAGAAACTTGAGCAGGGCGGTGAAAGCCTGATTCCGTTCGATCAGATTATGAATACATCGAAAGTAGTATTGGCCGCGATCCAGTCATTGAAAAAGGGGTCACGCATTAAGGTTGAATGAAATCCTACGGTTACTTTCGGCTGCGGTTCAATACGATAAAGTATTTGACATCCACGCAAATATTTTATCAGGTGTTCTATCGTGTGAAGCGAATGCTCCGGTGCAAAACGTCATTAGGCGTAACTCAGTATCCAGGAATATCCAAGACTGTGAGTATGGTGGATTCGATTCCTGCGGCCGAGTCGCTTAAAGGGAGTAAGTTCACTTTTTTGAATATCGAACATGATTTTGAAAATCAGATAGACTGGAATATCCTTAATTACGGAAAGCTTTGGGCGTACAACCTCAATTACTTCGATTATCTGAATCAACGCTCTATTACGGCAAACGAGGCAAATGCTATCCTGAGTTCTTTTCTTGAGAATTGCAAAAATTTGCTTGAGGGAACGGAGCCATATCCTATTTCCGTAAGGGGTATTAACTGGATTAAGTACTTCATTGCGAACGGAATTCCCGACGACAGATACAATTCCCTCTTGTATTCGCATTACCGGTTTCTATCGCGTAACCTGGAATTCCATTTGCTGGGCAATCACTTGTTAGAGAATGGCTTCTCACTGCTCTTCGCGTCTGTTTACTTCAACGATCCAGGATTCGGGAAGATCGCGAACACCATTTTACGAAGAGAATTGAAAGAGCAGATACTCGACGATGGCGCTCATTTCGAGTTGTCGCCAATGTATCATAACCTGATTTTGTTTCGACTCCTTGACTGTGTGAATCTGTTGCAAAACAGTAACTCCCCTCATTCGGAGTTAAAGCATTTTCTGGAGGTGAAGGCGGCGGCGATGCTAGGCTGGATTCAAGCAGTGTCGTTCAGCAACGGTGATTGCCCCATGGTCAATGATTCAGCTTTTGGTATTGCGCCGGCGACCAGTGCTCTAGTTGAATACGGCAGGCGATTAGGGATTGTGGCCAGAGAAAATCGTCTTCATTCTTCCGGATACCGCATGATACGATTTGCTGATGTTGAACTGTTTGTCGACGTCGGTCATATCGGCCCCGACTATATTCCCGGGCATGCCCATAGTGATACGTTCAACTTTGTGCTTTATAAAAAGGGGGTTCCGTTTATCGTCGACACGGGAACGAGCACATATGAAAGCAACGAAAGGCGCAGGCTGGAACGAAGTACAAGGAGTCATAACACGGTGATGCTCGGAGACATGGAACAGTCTGAGGTTTGGGGTAGTTTCCGGGTTGGGGAACGGGCAAAGGTGATAAAACTTGATGAACAGGACCGCAGCATTCACGCCACTCACGATGGCTACAAAGCTGAAGGCGTTTATCATCACCGAAGGTGGCAGTGGGTTGACAAGAAACTTGAAATAAAGGACCTTCTGCCGCGCAGTACAAAAGAGGCAACGGCCTACCTCCATTTTCATCCGGACGTCGAGGTGAAGTTAAGAGAACATGCAATCCACGCCGGCGAGATTACGATCCGTTTTGAAGGTGCCAGGAAGATTGATCTGGCCGCCTATGAATACGCGACGGGATTCAACCAGTACAAAAAAGCAACCAAAGCGGTTATTGCTTTTCAGAATTCCCTCGTTACGTTACTGGAACTTTAAGTCAGTTTTTAGGACGTGGTCAAAGGCGTTCCAGGATTTCGACGATGCGCTGTCCCGTCTTGCCATCCCAAAGCGGTGGAATGCTACCTTTCTTCCAGGTGCCACTGTTAATTGCCTGAAGCGCTTTTGTCAGGCTGGACACATCCTCGCCGATGAGTTCGTTAGTTCCAAGCGTGATCGTTTCAGGACGTTCAGTGTTATTTCGCAAGGTAATGCAGGGGACGCCAAGGACTGTACTCTCCTCCTGTACTCCACCTGAATCAGTAATTACTCCTCGCGATTCTTTGAGCAAATAGATAAACTCATGATAGCTTAGGGGATCTGTTGGAATGACATTCGTAACCTGGTCGGCAATCCTGTCGAAATTTTTCCTTGTTCGGGGATGTACGGGAAATACAAGTTTTGCTGACGCTGCAGCGGTTATTGCGCGAAGCAGCCCGGAAAACTTTTCGAAGACGTCGACGTTTGACGGGCGGTGTAGCGTCAGCACAAAATAACCTTTTGGTTCCAGCTTCTGGCTATCCCAGAAATCTGGCTTTCTTGTCTCTGGCAGATTTGCGTAGAGTGTATCGATCATCGTGTTCCCGACGAAAAAGATTCTCGTTGGATCCACACCCGCTTTTTTCAGGTTTTCATTGGCAACCTCAGAAGTGGTGAAGAAATAGTCCGTAATGGAGTCGGTCACAAGTCGGTTGACCTCTTCGGGCATAGTCATGTCAAAGGAACGGATTCCACCTTCAACATGCGCCACCTTGGTGTTCAGCTTCTTCGCCACGATAGTGCAGGCCAGCGTTGAAGTAACATCACCTACGACCACCACGAGGTCAACGGGGTTTGTCATCAGGTCTTTTTCAAATTCGATCATAATTCGTGCAGTCTGCTCAGCCTGCGTTCCGGATCCTGCGCCCAGGTTGATATCCGGATCCGGAATATGTAGCTGCTCAAAAAACACACGGCTTAATTTATCGTCGTAATGTTGTCCTGTATGTATGAGGCGGTATTCGATATTTCCACCTTTCTTGCGGGATTCATGAATCGCGTGGATGATGGGCGCGATCTTCATGAAATTGGGTCTCGCGCCTCCGATAAGTGCAATTTTCATCTGCTTCAATTAAAAAATTCTACGCTTCTGCTTTTACTACTTCCAACATTCGAGTTGCCAGATTTCTGCGGTCGAAATCAGAAGCCATCCGTTGGCATGCGTCAACGAAGTGATTTCTATCCCGACTCAGCAGATCCGTCATTTCGTATAACCTTGCGAGGAACTCAACTTCGCTTTCGGGTTCGAAGTATAGTCCTGCTTTATACCTTTCGATAATGGACCGAATTTCGCCATCGACTCCTAAGAGTATAGGGATATTCATAGCCACTGATTCGAACACCTTGGATGGGATCACCGATTGAAAGGTAGGTGACTTTTTCAACGGTACGAGCGCCACGTCGACGATTGACAGATAAGACTGAATTTCACTCTTGGCAACCGGCTCCAGGAAAGTGATATTCTGAAGGCCAAGTTGAGTGGCTAATGCAACGGTGTTTGCTTTTTCGGCGCCGTCTCCAATAAACAGGAAATGAATTCTGTCATCATTCACCTTTTGGATACTCCGGACGATAAAGTCGAGTCCATGCGCGAGCCCGTGAGTGCCGACATAACCAAAAACCAGTTTGTTTTCCAATTTGAGCTCTTTGGCAAGCGCGATATTTTTAGGAATTGGCTGAAACACTGAAAGGTCTACACCATTCTTAACGACGTGGATCTTTTCGGCAGGAATTCCCCGATCTGTAAGATTATCCTTGAACGAATCAGTCACAACGATGACCTTGCGGGCATTTCGATATAGGAACAATTCAACTTTTTCCAGCATTGAGATCAGTCCGTTGGAATTGATCGCTTCAACTGCTTTTATCGATTCGGGCCAAAGATCGCGCACTTCCATTATCCAGGGTCTTCTCTTGAAAAACCCAAGCATACAACCGGATACGGCTGTGAAGAACTGAGGCGAAGTAGCAATGATCACGTCGCATTTTACCGACAAGCCAGCGAGAAATGAAGTCGCGGCAAAGCTCAGGAAATCCACCGTTCTTTTGATGAAGCCGGCATTTGCCGTGATATAACTCCAAACACGGATAACCCTGATCCCGTCAATATATTCCACCTGCTTCCACTTATTCTTGTATCCGTCAAAGACTTTTCCTTTTGGGAAATTCGGAAAACAGGTAATCACAGTGACCTCGGCGCCCTGACGAACCCAATACCGGCAATGTTCAAAAGTTCTCGTCGCAGGTGCATTGAATTCCGGAGGAAAATTGTCTGTCAGGAATAAGATCTTCATGCTTAAGGTGCTGCAAAAATAAACGAAATACTGAGAATGGGTGGCGTGCTGACCCATTTAACATCTCCTTTTAACCTTTACAATGTCATTTGATGTTGAAAACGTAATCCGGATTACTGCCCCCGTTCAGGCACCATTGTTCAATCGATAGGTGATGAGTCTCTTACAAAACAACAAAATCAATTTGCCACCCTGGCCTATAGCGACCATAAATCTGAATTCCATAGTTAATATCCGTTTTCAACAACCGTATTTTTCCTATTTTTACCGCCTATTTCAAACACATGGCCATCCAAATTGCCGCTGCGACAACA
>JAEZDW010000132.1 GCA_023417955.1 Bacteroidota bacterium | reverse complement strand
GGTATATCGAGGCAGCACGATATGGCAACACATTTGGTGCACTGCGAACGCAGGGAAAAACGTTTGCAGTATTTAAGTCTCTGGACGAAACGGATAAAGTCATTCAGGCCACGTATTTTTAGCCGTTTATTCAGGCGATGAACCGCGAACTACAAACCGAACTACATCCAATTAACGACTTCAATTTGATTAAAGCAGTAATATTCGATCTTGATGGTGTTATAGTTGATACGGCGCATTACCATTACCTGGCGTGGAAAAAACTCGCTGACGAATTTGGTTTTGACTTAACGCCCGAAGACAACGAACGCCTGAAAGGTGTGAGCCGTATCCGCTCGATGGAAATCATCATGGAGATCGGTGCTGTCAAGCTGTCGGACGACGAAAAACACCTGCACGCCAACCGCAAAAATGAGTGGTTCATCGAGTACATCAAGGGCATGAAGCCAGACGAGGTTTTCCCCGGAGTAATCGCCTTGATTGAAGACCTACGCGCGAACGGCTACAAGATTGCACTGGCGTCGAGCAGTAAGAATGCTCCTATGGTGTTGGATATCCTCGGCATACAAAGTCTATTTGATGTAACCGTCGACGGCACCATGATTGTCCAATCGAAACCACATCCCGAGATATTTCTGTTGGCTGCATCCCGACTTGGGATTGACCCATCAGAATGTCTGGTGTTTGAAGATGCGGAAGCAGGTGTTGAAGCTGCACTGGCGGCAGGTATGAAGTGTGTTGGAGTGGGTAAGGCAGATCAACTCGGTAAGGCTGACCACGTGATTGGAAAAACGGGGGATTTTTCTCCTGAACGAATGTCGGAATTAATGGCATGAACGGTACTCATTAACTTAACATAGACTCTGCAGACCGGCAATTGCCGCGAGAACCTTCTACGAAATATGAAAGATTACATTAAGCACCACGAATGGCAAATTATTGAAGAAGGGTTTGATCCACATTGTAACCGGATATCCGAAAGTATCTTTTCTATTGGTAACGGGCGAATGGGACAACGTGCAAACTTCGAGGAAGATTACTCGGGAGACAGTCTGCGGGGAAGTTACGTCGCCGGTGTTTACTATCCCGACAAAACACGGGTGGGCTGGTGGAAGAACGGTTACCCCGAGTACTTTGCGAAAGTTCTGAATGCGCCAAACTGGATCGGTATCCACATCGGCATCGAAAATCAAAAACTCGATCTTGCCAAGTGCAAGGTAACAGCGTTTCGCCGGGTTCTCGATATGAAAACCGGTTTGCTGCAACGTACATTCCAGGCAGAACTTCCCGACGGGAAACAGGTTAGCGTCGACGCACGCAGATTTTGTTCGATGGCTAATGGCGAAATCGGTGCTATTCGTTATGCAATTACCCCTTTGAATTTCTCGGGAAAAATCACGCTCTCCATATACATCGACGCCGATGTCATCAATATGGATTCCAACTACGATGAGAAATTCTGGGAAGAGGTCGGAAGACACGCATCTGAGGGCGAAGCAATTGTTACAGCACAAACCAAGAAGACATTATTTCACGTGGCTACCGGCATGCGGTATGAATTGACAAGCGGTGGTGCAAAAGCGCAGGTAGAACGGATCAATGTGGAGCAGCGCGAAAAGTTTGCCGGCAACGTCATTCAACTGTCTTGTCATCAGGGTAAGGAACTTGTAATCTGCAAATACGCAGCGATTCTCTCTTCCGAAAATCATCCAAAAGAAAAGATGGTCGATGAATGCAGGAAGGTACTTGACTTCGCTGTGCAGGAAGGTTTCGACAAACTGTTTGAGAAACACGCTGCCGTCTGGAAACATAAGTGGGAAGAGTGTGATATCACCATTGAGGGTGACGTGGCTGCACAGCAGGGGATACGTTTCAATATATTCCAGCTTACTCAAACTTACACCGGCGAAGATGAACGATTGAACATTGGGCCAAAGGGATTCACCGGTGAGAAATACGGTGGAAGTACCTATTGGGATACGGAAGCGTACTGTCTCCCGTTTTACCTGGGTACTGCCGAGCAAAATGTTGCACGGAACCTCCTTGTCTATCGGTACAAGCATTTGCAAAAGGCAATAGAGAATGCCGAAAAGCTCGGGTTCACCAATGGCGCGGCGTTGTATCCTATGGTTACAATGAACGGTGAAGAGTGCCACAATGAATGGGAAATAACTTTTGAAGAAATTCACCGCAACGGAGCAATAGCCTATGCGATATATGACTACATAAACTACACCGGTGACGAAAATTACCTTATTGAATATGGCCTTGAGGTCCTCATTGCAATCTCGCGCTTCTGGTCACAGCGCATAACATGGTCATCCGACAAGAACAAGTATGTGCTTCTTGGAGTGACGGGACCTAATGAGTACGAAAATAACGTCAACAACAACTGGTATACGAACACCATCGCGACGTGGACAATGCAATATACGCTGCACGCGCTGGAGTATGTCCGCAGGAATGCGAAAGATAAACTTGACGGACTTTCATTGCGGATCAGCTTTGCTGAGAAAGAAGAAACAACAAGATGGCGGGAGATTATCGAAAAGATGTACTACCCGGTTGACGAACGTCGCAATCTCTTTCTGCAACAGGATGGTTTCCTCGATAAGGAAATACTAACTGTAAACGATCTAAGAAAAGAGGATCGTCCGATTAATCAGAAGTGGTCATGGGATCGGATTCTTCGTTCCTGCTTCATCAAACAAGCCGACGTACTGCAGGGACTTTATTTCTTTGAAGATCGCTACGACACGGTAACTATACGAACCAATTTTGACTTCTACGAGCCGATGACTGTGCATGAGTCGTCGCTTTCGCCTTGCGTTCACGTTATCCTGGCATCGAAACTCGGTTACAAGCAGCGGGCGTATGAGTTGTATTTGCGCACTGCGCGACTTGACCTCGACGATTACAACAACGACACGGAAGATGGTTGTCACATCACGTCAATGGCCGGTACATGGATGAGTGTTGTGAAAGGTTTTGGGGGAATGCGTGTTAAGAACGGTGCGTTGCACTTCAATCCGTTTATCCCGGACCAATGGACGTCGTACTCATTCCGTCTGGAATTTCGCGGACGCGTGATAAAAGTGAAAGTCTCCAAAGAAGGAACTGAAACGATTCTTGAGTCCGGCGAGGCTATGGAAATTTTCCTTAACGGAGAATTACAACAATTAAAAGGAGTGTTTTGACGGGCTAACTAAAGGCGTTCAGGATCGTTTTGTCTTCCATAATCTTGTCTACCCACATCTGATACATCTTTCCTGACGGGTGCAGGTTATCTGCGACAAGCAGGTCTGGTTCAGATGCTGCTTTCCGCGAGATATCAGTGATGTCGATGTAACGGATACCATATGCTTTTGCGATCATCATGTTCACGCGGTTGAATGCCTCGATTCCTTTTGTAATCTCTTCTTTCTTTTCTGCTCCGAAAGGAGTGTATCCGTAGTCAGGAATGGAAAGTACCATCACGGACGAAGGGTTGCCTTTTCCGGCGTGAATGGTGAGGGCGATAAGATCTTCAAAATCGCTTGCGTAATGATCGAGTGGTTTACTCTGGTATTGATTATTTACTCCGATAAGTAGTGAAACAAGGTCGTACTCTGACGTCAGCCTTTTTGCGGTGATGGCACTTTTCAATTCATCTGTTCGCCAGCCTGTTGTGGCGATGATTTCCGGGTCGGCAATTTCAATACCGGAATTGCGCAGCTGCTGCGAAAGCAGGAAAGGCCAGGTTTGCGCTGGCTGAACGCCTTCTCCGATTGTATAGGAATCACCCAGCGCTAGAAATTTCTTCAAACTCAATGAGGCGTTGATTTTTGTGGCTGCAAGTTAGAATTAAATGGCAGCGACGAAAATGATACCGCCGACTTTACCGATAAGGCATAAAAAAACCCGGTAACCCGGGTTTTTTTCAAGTGTTTTTGAAATCAATGCGATGCCTTCTTACCGCGCATGTACACATTCAGCGCGATAAAGAGCACGACGAGGATCGCGGGGAGTATGGATACAAACTGGAGTGTCGCCTGTGGACCTGCAGTATCAATCGATTCACCCATGATAGGAAGCACCATCGATGTGGCAACCATACCTGCACCTCCCATGATTGAGAGCCCGAGAGCGCCACTCTTTGGAATGTACTCTGCAACGAAGCCAAGCATGGTTGGCCAGAAGTAACACACGCCCACTGCGAAGACTATGGCTGCGAACATGGTGAATCCGGCTCCGCTTGCGATGCTCAGCAGGTAAAGTCCTGCAAAAGAAAGTATTGCAGATCCAAGCAATACGCCGGATGGGTTGAGTCTGTGAATCAGCGGACCTGCGAAATATCTGCCGACGGCCATGATACCCGTCACCACAACCAGGATGATCATCGGGTTGATGCCGTTGCCTTCAAGCAGGGCGTTGATCCATTGGTTCGTACCTAGTTCGGTTGACGACGTGAGGAACATGCAGAAGAGGATGAAGGGGAAGAGGAGACTTATCTTGTTAATAATCAGTCCTTCTACCACGACCGCGACGACAATCGCGGCCAGTATGATATACGTTGTAGATGATGTGAAATCAATATTTATCGGGAGTGATGCCGCAAGGATCATGAAACTGACAACAACGATGATCGTAATTGGCGCTCCGACATTACGCAGCATGTCTTTGTACGAGACACCTGTACTAACACGTTCGGTTTCAGGGATTGTCTGGCCGAAGAAAAGGAATCCGTAGATCGCCAACGGGATGAACAAGAGCCCTGCCAGAAGCTGCCACGGCAGATTGAGTGTATCCATCAGAAGCCATGCGAGAATTCCACCGATAACAATTCCGCCCGGAAACCACACGTGGAATCGGTTAAGCATTTTGGTTTTGTTTTCAGTATATATTGATGCCACTAAGGGGTTACACGCAGCTTCGACACAACCATTACCAAGTCCGATGAATACATTGGAAACGAAGAGCATCGTCTTGTCCTTGGCGATGAGCAGAAGAATAATACCGATCAGGTGGGTGATAAATGCGAGCCAGATGATGTTCTTGGTCTTCACAATATCAATGATAAGACCACCGATATACATGGCCACCGTAAAGCCCCAGAATGCCGGGCCGAATGCCCATCCAACTTCCTGACCTGTTAGTCCGTAATCACTTTGAAACACCTGTTCAATCTTTGCGCGAATGGCAAAGGTGAGTGACGTAACAAGCAGTGCAAGACAGCTTGCCAGAAAGAGACGAGACGCGTTAAATGTCTTTTCCATTGTAGGTTTAAGTTTTAGCAGCCATGAAG
>JAEZDW010000062.1 GCA_023417955.1 Bacteroidota bacterium | reverse complement strand
AATATGTTCTCCTCGATAGAGCATGCACAGAATATAACGGATGAATGGCTAATCGAATACAACACCGTCCGAGAGCACGAGGCACTTGGCTATCAAACACCAGCATCCTATGCAGCATAAGGTTTTTTTAGGCATTGACCCTCCAGAATGTTCAAAAAGAAAAAGGACGTTGAGTAGTTCAACATCCTTTTCGATTATCGACATTCCGTCGGGAGAACTTATCCCTGGCAGGTTGCTCCTCAGCAGAGCCTGCTTCCGTTTCAGTTCAACAATGCAAAATTCAAATCAGCAAACTATATTTACAACCTGTTTAATTTCCCAGCCACTTCCATAAACTTTGGTCCAAATATTCATCAGCATTACATGATGTTCTTTAGGCATTCATTTCGGCATTTGGGGCAGATACGGCAGGTGAAGAAGCATCCAAATTATCCGAAGTAGTTTTAGATAAGAGGGTGTGCACACTTCGGTCTTAAGTGTCGTTTCGCAATTTTTGTAAATTGCAGACATTTCAAGTAGATATTGGGCGTTATCGCTGGTATCGTTCGTTAGCTGCTAGCCGTGGAATCGACCGTAAACACAGAAAATGACAAGACTAAACCGATTAACCCTGCTAATCATATTCCTTCTGTCAGGGCAAATTGTTTTTGGACAAATCAGTTCACCAGGTTTAGGAAAAGCACACACGGCAGATTGGTTTGCGTTGGGTGTTAGACAAAAGTTAGACACTCTCGCTGACGGAGGATGGCAATCCATGACTTATGTCGGCTTTGGGGAAAAAAGCAATCCTGACAACTACAACCCATTTTATAAACCGGCAATTTTTGTTCTTAATCAGGAATTTTATCATCAGTTTCACAAAGCCTGGCAATATTCGTTTGCGGTAAGTTACCGCCGACAAGACGAGTACTTTGACAGACCACCATACGAACACGAAACCCCTGGAATAAAACAAGAATTCAGGACGTATGGCAGGTTCTCTTACATATTCAAAGCATCACGAATAAAGCTCATTCCAACGTTCAGGCAGGAATTTAGAAAGTTCTGGGCGCCAGACTTCAAGAACATTGCAGAGGACTTTCAGTTTCGCTCACGCTTTCGTCTGCAACTGACCGTAAACCTGAACGAAAACAAGACACGGAAACTTGTTGCAAGTTCAGAGCAGCTTTTTTCCATAAGTAAAGAGGCAATGCCCGACACCTGGACGGATTTCAATTATCGCGAAAGCAGATTTTCACTGTACTATTCAATTTTGCCGGAGGCGCTACCTGTCGTGGTTAGTATTGGTTACATGAACAATCTGGTTTCCGGCGAAACAACTTACGATGCGCACTATTTGGCGTTTGACATCATAATTGAAAATCCGTTCAATCTTGCGCGACGAACAAAACAGGAAATAATTGAGACCTTTGAATGACATGTAGCCAATGTGTACGCAAATTGTCGGGTTGTATAGAGGTTGTGATCTGGTTCAAGAAGCTTTGAGCATAATGGGACAGTAATTCATTGGTCGGACTAACATTCAGGCGTGTAGAGCGGCCTCCCTTTTTGGGCGCATACAGTAATTTTGGTGGTCATCCTTTAAAAAAGTTCTACGATGGCAAGAATTCACGAAATAACTCACGATAACGAATTGGTTAGGCATAAAGTGAATTTTTTCGCTGACTATTTCGTCTATGCTGCGGAGACAATTGGATTGAACGATTTTATCGAAATTGAAAATGCCTTGTCATCGACAGAGAAAATAATCTTCCAGATAACTAAGAATGCTAGTCGCTGTTCCGTATACATCGATAGCTATTTGACACATGACTCATTTCATAATTACGAGGATTTCAAAGATTTCAAGGTATACAAGGAACTTCAGTCACTAGTTCTGAAGTACACGGAAAACAAGAAATCTGAGAAAAATGGCTGGATACAGTCGACGCCGGAGTTTCTGAAGACCTTGAGGTGCTATAAGCGAGAACTCAAAAGAATAATGTTCAGGAAGGCACTTCGGTCAATTGTGAGTTATCTGCGGTGTGTCCATGAAATTGAAATCCACAAAGATGACTTGATCAAACAGACGAACCTGCTCGTTAGCGAGTTTATTTTGAACGATCGATCCAAGCGTGATATAATAAAGACGTTCGAAAGGATAATTACAAAGGAAGTTGGGGTATTTCCATTTCCCAGGTTTGTGACGAGTGCTGAGGAAAAGATCCAGTTTATTGAGAACAGGACATTCCAGCAACAGTTTGATGGTATCTATAATTACTTAAGGAGGACCTCGTTGAAAACTACTTTATATTTCGGATTTATGGATTGAAGACATCAGATGCTTTCTCATTTACGTATCACCGCGTAACATTCTATAGTCCTAAGCATGAAAAGCTATCGCGCCTTCTTGATAGAGTGAAAATTAATCCGTTTCTAAATGACTTTCTGGGAGATAGTGAATACTTAGTTCTTGCTGTTATAAAATCGACTTACGGGAGTATTGACATCGCCAAAAATGAGGCTGTGGAGATAGTGAATCAAGAATTACAATTTGTCAATAAAGTATTTGGTTCGAACGCCACTTTGGAAAGGTTTTCCTACCTACTCACTTCGGATTTTGTTGATATCGGATGGCATCTGAATGCAAAGGACAAAGGGTATGAAGTTAACGACAACGAATTGAAAAGATTGCGCGACAACCCATTTGAATTCTTAAAGGGGAGCCCAAAAAGACTTAAGGAACCGTTGTTAAGAAATGAAACACTCTTTATTGCGGCTCTAAATAATGAAAATGTAAGCACCTATTGGCAATACCTCGAAACTATAATTCCCACAACCCAGAAGGACAGTAAGCAAATCGTTGACATGGTGTCTCATATTTTATTGCTTTCAATAGAGTCTCATTATAAGAATCGACTAAAAGAATATATTAGACATGCAATTAGCCCGTTTACCACAACTGCTCGTCAGCTTGGTATCACCAACGAACGACAAATCGAGATCTTTAATTATCCAGGTCGCCTTGATTTGGAAAATTTGAAGGCGGAAATAAAGCATCCATTTATTCTTCACTTAATTGACGAGTGCTTGAGAAAGATTGACAGACAGGACTTATTGAATATTAAAGGCGTATATGAGAGGATTCTTTGGGATGCACAGGCGCAAAGAAATTCACTTATTCATAAGGGGTTTGCTAATGAAAAGGCGATGATTTCTCTCAGTGCATCGCTACCGAGGCTGATCACTCGACTGAGGTGGACTCTCTTTGACGGGGTAAGGGGCAGGATTGGAGGAGATTATGAAGAAATTGTTTACAAACTAAGAGACAAAGCAAATCAACTAATTTGTACGTAAAGCACCGACGATGTGCCGCGCCTTCCTCAATATTTTCTGCCATATTGACCGGATCATTCCCAGAGGAAGTGTAGACCGGGACTCGAGGAAGACTGGAGGGAGACTGGACGGAGACTGGACGATGCCCGGAGAATTCAGGTTGCTTTAGTATACGACGAGCGGACAATCAGGACAAGATGGCAGAGTGCCTTGCGAGCCTCACAGAAAGCACAGACAACACAGAGAAGACACAGAATGCGAAAGATAATCTTATGGACGGTGGTGATGCTGTTATGCATCGGGTTGGTTTATTACTTCTTCCCCGAGGATAAGCTTTCCGAAGGTACGAAGATCGACAAACTTGTTGTGATTAAAAGTGCAAGGATCATGGAGGCGTATCACAATGGGCAATTGATCAAGACGTATACGATTTCACTCGGAGCAAACCCGGCGGGTGATAAGGAATATGAAGGCGATAAGCGCACGCCGGAAGGGGAGTACACGATCAACGACCGTAATGCCAATAGCGGGTATTTTAAGAATCTGGGAGTTTCGTATCCCAATGAAGCCGATATCGCGGAGGCAAAGAAAAGGGGTCTTTCTCCCGGCGGAGATATCAAAATTCACGGAATAAGAAACGGTCTTGGGTTTATCGGGAAGTTTCATCGCCTCTTTGATTGGACCGCGGGATGTATTGCCGTCACCAATGAAGAAATGGAAGAGTTGTTTCAGGCAGTGGAAATAGATACGCCGATAGTAATAAAGCCTTGAGGCGCACAGAAAGCACTGAAAACACAGAGAAACCACAGAATTCAGGCGAGGACATATAAGCTTTTATTAAATTGATGTATAACAGGATGAAAGGACGGTGAATTTTGCTGACCCATCGAGTATATCGGATTGTCTCACATAACATGTCTTTATGGATGCAGCATTTTTTGCTCAAAAGATTCAGCAGTTAAGCAATGATAAACTGAAACAGTTGCTGACGTTCAGAACAAAAGCAAATCCTGAAATCATGGAACTGGCCGAAAAAGAGGCGATAAGACGTGGTATCGATCCGGAATCAATTCCCACGGAAGAAAGTCGGGATCAGGGTGAATTGAGAAATGTAAAAAAGGATGATGATTCGTTTTGGAAGAATATTCTGATCGCGTTGCTGTCCTGATGTGAGTATTTACTGCTTTAAATTGGCCTCCTTTTTATGGAAATTCCCGGATTGTGAATCATGGGAGATGATGAACCACATTTCCTATGAGAATACTATTGCTACTTCTCCTGACCACCCTGGCTTACCCCGCATTTTCCCAAAGAACCATTGAAGGCGAAATCCGATTCAGGTCAGATAATACGCTTTTGCCGGGAGTAAACGTTGTTGAAAAGCGCACATACAACCGCACAAACTCCGACGGAGATGGAAAGTTCCGGATTGTGTGTAAGTCTGCAAACCCAACCCTGGAGTTTTCATTTATCGCCCTCATAACCGTTGAGATCAAACCGGATCGCGATTACATCGTGGTCTATATGGATGAAGATGAGGAGGTCACGAAGGAGAAAATCAGGATGGGCATTTACCCGACGTACACATCGATTGGCTTTAACAGTGGAGTGAAATTTACACCTGTGGGAGTTAATGTACGCAACGCGCTGCCGATGTTATTTCGGATGAAGGTGCTTGCGACGACAAATGTTACCTATCGGACCGATCTCGATAACAATGAGTTCATTGATATCCGGATACAAAAAGACCAGCTGGTGAACTTCAGCTACTATGCGCGATACATCAACCTGTTGGTGGGGTTCAATAAGAGGAAAATTTCAGGTGATGGCGATTTGTGGGAGACGCAGGAATTTACAATCGTGCCCGAATTGCAATATGAAGGCTTTCTCTTTTTGGTCGGATATGGCAGGCAATCGTATAACAACGTTGAAACTTTGAAATCGAGTGATGGGCTGGTTTTTGGCCTCGGTAAGTATTTTAAAAGGAATATTTCCCTGATCGCGATTGGAAAAAAATGGAAAGACTACTGGCAGACCGAAACGCAGTTTTTGAAAGGTTTTAAGCGAAACGACTTTGAATTTGGCATCCGGTTCGAGACGTTGGATCAGTATAAAGAGTTAGATTTGTTAGTGCTCTACAGGATACACTATTAAGTGTGGTGGCGAAGTACTGACCGCCGGGACACGGCGAGTGCCGATTAGCAACAGCGTTAACCCTCACGCAATGGATACACAAAAACAAATCAAAGCCTACATCGCCAGTCAGCCCGATGCAAAGCGCGCCGACTTCGAAGCGTTGCACCAGCGCATTCTTAAACTGCTCCCGAAATCGAAACTTTGGTTCTTCGATGGCAGAGACGAGAAGGGTAAAGTAGTTTCCAATCCGCAGATAGGCTATGGACAGCAGACGATGAAGTATGCTGATGGCAAGACCAAAGAAATGTTTCAGGTTGGTATCAGTGCCAACACTTCGGGGATTTCCGTTTACCTGATGGGACTCGATGATAAAACATATCTGCCGCAGACCTACGGCAAGAAAGTGGGTCGTGCAACGGTGACTGGTTATTGTATTAAATTTAAGTCGCTGAAGGATATTGATGCCAAAGTCCTTGATGAAGCGATTAAGGATGCGGTTGAGCAAACTTCCTGACCCTATTATGTGGGTGTGATTTGTATGTGATGCTCATGCTTGTGATTTTTAGTAAATTTTTTTCAGATTGACGTTATGGAAAGTGAAGCAATGTTGTGGGTAAGTTTGTTGGTACAATGTATCCGTCCGGTGAGCTACATATTTGAAGTTTGTGTGGGCTTCCACTTGTGCGGGAGCAATTCTTCGAGCCGGTTTATTGGGTGATCGTCTATCCGGGAGAATACGTCAGACAACC
>JAEZDW010000050.1 GCA_023417955.1 Bacteroidota bacterium | reverse complement strand
GGCATATTTGCCTGATCAGCCAGATAGATAAATTGCTCATTGGCGAAATCCGGTTTTCCGTCTGGAACGCCCGCTCCGGCGCTATTTGCAAACTCGTCATGCCTGAGTATCGCATCGAGTACAGTTAATCCGCCGGTGCCTGAATCAAAAACTCCAATCGCAAAATCGCGCTTATTGGAGCTATAGGGTACGAAATCGGTGGCGTAGAATTCGGTCCGCTTATCAAGGATAGCCTTCTCAATCGGAAGGAGATCCTCCTGTGCCACGGGTGGCCTGCAACCAACAAACAACAACGCAACCAAAAGCATCGGTGACAGCATCTTAGTCAAATGCATTATTCCTTTACCATTAATGAATTCGGAAACATCGGATATAAGACAATCAACAAGGTCGTGAGGAGTATCCTGACCAGGGATTATTTTTATCTCAACTCAGGGTTGTATGCAATTTATCCATCACATCATTCGTTCAAGCCCAGGTGCAGCCATCATTTTCCGGTCAGACAAAAGTGGTTATCTTTATGCATTACGTTCTTCAATCCATGAAAGCCATTGTTCTTTGTCTTTTCATCATCGCATATTTCCCTGTTACCGCGCAGCAGGATTACTGGCAGCAACGACTCCGATACACAATAAAAGCACAGCTCAACGAAAAAGAGCGCGTTATCCGCGGTGATGAATTGATAATGTATCACAACCAATCTCCTGACACGCTCTATTATATATGGTTTCACATCTGGCCAAACGCATATGCGAACGACACAACTGCATTGATGAAACAATTGCGGGAAGATGAACCAGGCGGAAAAATCAAAAATGTTGGCTACGGATCAATCGACAGCCTGTCTTTTTCGGTGAACGGTGAACCCGCGCGGACGGAAAGTCACCCTGTTGGGCACTACATCGACATACTCAAACTTGTTTTGAACGAGCCCCTTCCGCCCGGTGATTCTATTGAAATACATACACCATTCCGCCTGAAGCTTCCGCCCTACTTTTCAAGATCAGGCTACGCGAAAGGTGAGTTTATGATTTGTCAATGGTATCCAAAGCCCGCAGTATATGACAGCCATGGGTGGCATGAATTCCCGTACCTTGACAGAGGCGAATTCTACAGTGAATATGGTGACTTTACCGTTCAGATTACAGTTCCGTCAGAGTACATAGTCGCAGCCACCGGAACCCTAACCACTACAGCAGAACGCGATGCATATGTGCGAATCGGAAAGCTCAACGCAAGTTCACGAAAAGGAAAATGGGTGACTTACGAACCCGTATTCGGAAAGGGCACAATGAAAACGTTGATATATGAAGCGAATAATGTTCCTGACTTCGCCTGGTTTGCAGATACTGACTTTATTATTCAATACGACACTATTGGGTTACCCGGCGGGAGAATCGTTGATGCCTTTACATATTTCCACAATAAGAGTAAAACAACCTGGGCCAACAGTATTGACTACGTTGAAGATGCTACTCGCAGATACAGCGCATGGGTTGGTGAGTACGAATATCCCGTTGTACAAGCGGTTGAAGGGCCGGAAAACAAAACAAGCGGAGGCATGGAGTATCCCATGGTCACACTGATTACCAAACCCGGAGCGGACGGCGAAGCGCTCGACGCGGTAATCACTCACGAGGTTGGCCACAATTGGTTCATGAGCATGCTCGGCAGCAATGAACGCGCACATACCTGGATGGACGAAGGGCTAAATACTTATTATCAGTTCAGATATGAAGCTGAAAAATATCGAGGCAACAGCATCTTCGGAAAACAAATTCCAAGAGAAGTAAGACAGTTGCCTACTGCTGATTTTCTCGAGCTCATTTATGGTAACATCGCCAATATTCCTATGGCATCGCCGATGGATATCCCGGCTGATAAATTTCCCAGTAGCTCGGAATATGGCCTTGTTTCTTATGTGAAGACAGCCTGGTGGTTGTATATCCTTGAAGCTTCACTTGGACGGGAGAAAGTAGATGAAGCCATGCAACACTATTTTAAGAAATGGAAACACAAACATCCCTGGCCCGCTGATTTGCAGAAGGCTTTCGAAGAGGCATTGAAGATCAATCTTGATGAATACTTCCAATTGACCAGGCAACCCGGAAGTTTTCGTCCACGCCTGTCACAACCGCGCTGAGCAATTCTCATCAGTCCTTTTAGGTTGGTGGATATCGGGGCGCCATATTGTTTTGTTTACGCGATAATCAAAGGCATACCTTCCAGCGTCGCATAAGGCTGTTTGCTAGCGACTACTTGCCGTTAACTTTATTCTTTCATGAAATCATTACTATTTCCAGAGGGCTGGATTGTATTCTTAGAATCCAAAACCAACGTTCATAAGCAACCTGGAGTAAACTTTTAACTGCTCTCATCCTCGACGGAATCTCATTTACAACGCTACGGGTACACGTATATTTGACCATACCAAAAACAGAGCCCATGAGATTCTATCCTAAACCTAAACGCACGCGCTCAATAGCCGTCGCCTTCGTTCTCACGATCTTTGCATTGATACTATCATCATGTGAGCAACAGCAGGAACCCGCACCTGTTCAGGAAGAACAGGGAACGCAGGAGCAAATAAGTTTCCTGGTTAACTCCGGATTTGACGCCGACTAGATTCGTCTTGAAAAAGGTGTCTTCATCATCGACGAAGATATATTGATTTCACAGTCAGAGGTTGATGGGTATATCGCCCGCGACAAAGGAGCCGGACAGGGTCGGACAGATCACTATCGCGGACCATACCTTGTGAGTGATAATCACGTTACAAACATTCGCTTCTACATCAGTTCGTCAGTCCCATCATCCTGGGCAACCGCAATACGCGGCGCGATTAATCAATGGAATGCCGTTAACGGAACGAAGCTTTACATGTCCGAAGTTGTATCCAGCTCATCGGCTCATACCGTTATCAACACGGCATACTCAAGTCAAAATTGGGTAGCCCGGGCGTATCTGCCTTCATATAACAGGAGGCCGGGACATACGATGACCATTAATACGAAATACAACAGTCTGAGTAACGGCTACAAACTTTTCACGATCGTTCATGAGATGGGACACATTTTTGGTTTATATCACTCCGACCAGAAACAAGGAACTTTTATCCAGGGAACACCAACAACAGATCCAAATTCAGTAATGAATTCATACGTTCTGCCATGGAATGGCTTTACCGAAGGCGATGTACGCGCCGTTCAAATTCTCTATCCACAGTAGCCCTTCAACGCTGAGTCGGACCCGGTACAAAGCCGGGTCCCTTTTGTTTCTCAACTCTGAATCTGCACCAACTTCCAATTCACTTTATACCATCATGGTGCAGAATTGACATTAGACCCGCATCGACCGGACTAACTTCGATTATCACCGCATCCCTCCCAATATAGGCCGCTGCTGGAAATACCCCGGGAAGAGTTAATGACCGGAAACATCAGGACATCTACCTTGTGTTTCTCACATTAAATGTAATCCGAGAATGAACTCCCAGCACCGCATGCTGATTGCAACAGCCACCACCTGCGCCTTTCTTTCCGTCATTACCACGCTTGGCATTCATAGCTTCATTACGGGACCCACAAGTTTTGAAGAGTCACTCCTAATGTATAAAACCTCATCTTACATTTTCAGCAAATGGTGGGTAATCATACATTGTCTGTTTGTGGTTATTGCTATATATGGCATAAGTATGTGCGTGCCGCAATCAGCATTCGCAAGGTTGGGACTGGCGTTTTATACGGCATTTGGCCTGACTGAAATTTTCAGAATGCTGATGGTCTTGCACTATGTGCGAGAGCTTCGCGATCGTTACCTCTCTGCTGACGCCACCGCGCAGGAAATCATCCGCATCAACCTTGATGCATTCGCAGGAATCAGCCAGACCTTGTTCACTGCATTCACGTTGTTCATTCTGCTCGGAAATCTCTTTACAGGTGTATCGGCGTTTGGAGGCACCGGAATCATCCGTTACGTAGGCTACGCACTCCTCGTCTGGACATTCGTCCTGGCACTATCCCTGGTCAACGTCTATGCTAATAATCCATCAGTGGATTCCGTAGTACACTACTTCAGCTTGTGTGTTCAGCCATTAATCCGTTTGGTAATCGCTGTTGCATTACTCAAAGCCTACAAGGATAGCAAAGTATCCTCGTGGAGTCCGGTCAACACTTGAAATCACCTGTCATTGACATAACCAAAAATAAACGCCCATGAAATCACTTTACATTATTTCGACTCTCCTTTGCCTGGCACTGGTGTCAGTCGGCCAAATTATGCCACTTACGCTCGAACCGGATGGAGGTAACAAGAAAGCTTCAGTCTCTGAACAGATCGGATCGTAAAGATTGCTATTGATTACAATCGCCCCGGCGTAAAAGGCAGGGAAGGACAGATCTGGAATACCCCGGTAGCACACTACGGATTCCGGGATCTGGGACATGGAACAAGCAATGCGGCACCGTGGCGTGCAGGCGCCAATGAGAATACCACAATCAGTTTCTCGCACTCCGTAAAGGTGGAAGGACAAGATCTACCCGCGGGTAAGTACGGGTTCTTTATCGCTTTGGACGAACAGGAAAGTACATTGATATTTTCAAAGGTGAATACATCGTGGGGAAGCTTCTACTACGATCCTGCAGAAGATGCACTCAGGGTGACCGTTAAAAACCAGGTTTTGGAGAAATCAATCGAGTGGTTGAAGTATGAATTTATCGACCAGTCAGATAACGGCGTAACAATCGCAATGTCATGGGAGAAGAGGATGATTCCATTCCGGGTTGAAGTCACAAGGAAAGAACTCCAGATGGCAGCGTTTCGGAATGACCTTCGCACAACCCGACCCTATTATGATTTTATATCAGCTGCTTATTGGTGCATTCAAAATGACTACGAGCTGGAACAGGCTCTCGCATGGATGGATCGCGCGATATATTTCCGCATCATGGGTGAAAAGAATTTCCGAACACTCAGTACAAAAGCAGCGGTGCTCATGAAAATGAAACGTGTTGAAGAAGCTAAGACAGTCATGGCCGAGGCTGTTCCGCTGGGTTCGATGCTTGATGTGCATTTTTATGGCCGGCAACTCCTCGGTATGAAAGAACTAGATGAGGCTTACAAAGTTTTCAAATCCAATTACGACAAGTTCCCCAATGAGTTTACTACGAATATTGGAATGGGCCGGATTTTTTCTGCGAAAGGCGAATACAAGAAGGCGCTTCAGTATATCAAAGCCGCGCTACCGCAGGCACCCGACGACCGGAATAAAACTAATACAATTGAGATGATTGCCAAACTTGAACGCAGGCAGGATATAAACTAGGTTAACACGTGCGGCTTAACATGCGTATATTTCGGCTTTGCTGATCAAGTAAGCATGATAAGGAAGGTCAACCCCGACGAAGAACAAAATGTCTGCGCCCTTTTCTCACGCGCTATCGCGCAGATGATTGGAAAGGGTATTTATCAATGGGATGAAATCTATCCGGACAATCAGACGTTAACTAGCGACATAGAAAAGAATGAAATGTATGGATTCTATCAGGACGGCACGCTGTGTGGCGCGATCGTCCTGAATGAAATTCAATTGGAGCCCTATGCCTGCGTTCACTGGTCGGTCGACGATGCCAAACCGCTCGTGGTTCACCGGTTGTGCATTCACCCCGATTTCCAAAATCGGGGTATTGCGTATGCTTTGATGGAGTTCGCTGAGGCTTATGCAGAGCAATATGGCTATCGATCCATACGGCTCGACGCGTTTCAAGATAATCCCGCAGCCCTTCGTCTTTACCAACGGCTTGGCTACATGCATCGAGGATCAATCAGCCTTCGTAAGGGAACCTTCTATTGCTATGAAAAATTAACGACCGACAGACGTTAGACGAATATCCCTGATACTTCTCCTCCACAATACCGTTTAGGCGATATTGGTGATACCGCGATTTGCGTCAATAACATACCCTGTTAAAATCACCATTTAAGGGGAGCAATCTTCGACATGCATACTCGCACTGCACGCAATAGGCGGGCAAATGCAAATATACCTTCTAACGTGACAAGGGGGATTGAACCATACCCATATTCGAGTCAATTTTACCAGGACTCAAAGCATACCGTTTTCGGTACAGTTACACTATATGATCTATGTAAAGACGGCCATTGTGATTAACAGCCCGAAAGCTGCCGTTGCTGAATTTGCCGCCGATCCTCAAAATGCAACGTCATGGTATACCAACATAAAATCAGTTGATATACTAACAGGACCACCCTTGCAAAAGGGCTCGCGTATGGCATTCATGGTAAAATTCATGGGGGAAGAAATTACATATACTTATACGGTGTCGGACTACGTGCCCGGAAAACTGCTGATAATGGAAGCAGCTGACGGATTCTTTCCGATTCAAACCACTTACCTCTGGGATAGCACAACTAATCAGGGCACCAGGATGACGCTCATAAATCAGGGGTTTCCCTCTGGGTTTTCTAAATGGATGACACCGGTAATGTCATTTATGATGAGCCACTACAACCGGCGGGACTTGAAAAAGCTGAAACGGATTATGGAATCAAGAAAAGGAATTCAGTCTGCAACCACGCTTATGGCCAATCTATTTTTATGACTTCGCTGCCTGCCAAAAGGTAGGCGCCTGATCCATACTCCTGAAAATTTTCCTTTACTACCTTGTCGGGAGAAGCACCAATTGGCTGAACCCACTGAAGCATTCCCTCGTCCGTAACATTTTCATTCAGGCCTTGCCATGCTTTGCGTATCACCGGGAGATATTCATCTCTGTCCAAAACACCGTTGTTTACTCCCCAGGCCAGGGCGTAGCAGAAAAATGCCGAACCGCTTGTCTCCGGATGAGGCACTTCATCAGGGTCAAGCAAACTCGGGCGCCACAACCCATCTTCTCCCTGAATGTTCTTTATCGACGCAGCCATTGCCTTTAACAACTCCACATAACGGCCGTAATATTCGTTGTTCTCGGGCAGGTGCTGCAACACCCGTGCTGTTCCTCCCATAACCCATCCGTTGCCGCGTGCCCAAAAGGTCTTCTTACCGGAAGGTGTGCGCTTGTCAAAGTATGATTCGTCACGGTAGAAGAGATTCTCTTCCTTATCGTAAAGAAAATCATATGTATCCCAGAACATGGCATTCAGAAATTCCAGGTATTTCGGTTCATCTGTCGTTGCTGCCAGGCGCGCCAGTACTGGAGGTGCCATAAACAGCGCATCACACCACCACCAGTCTTCACGGCCCGGTTTGGGATCAGCGATAAGCGAATCAAAGGTCGCGCGGATATCCGCAATTATAGCGGGATCCTTTTTTACTTCATAGATTTCAAGATATGTTTGCCCCTTTGCGTGATCATCAGCATGACGCAGCCTTTCCGCCAATTGATAGTCGAAAGACTCCGACCACGTTATCGCGGCATTAAGATACTTTTCATCACCTGTGGTTCTGTATGTCGCCATAACGCCGGCGTAGAAAGCCGCGCGTGCCCAATCATTTTCATTCTTACTATTAAACGACACCGGATGTTCAAGTTGCCAGTCAGCAACCTTTTTCATCCACGTTTTAATATTTCCATCTGCAAAAACATCCCCTCGTTGTTCGCGCGGCGATGTGCACGACACAATAACAACAAAGGTGAGAAAAAAGAAAAGCAGGTTTTTCATGAGTTTACAAGTTGATTGCGAAAGACGTCTTACCAAATCAAACGATTTGTCAGCTTTAAACAAAGCACCGGCCTGGTCAATGTCAGAAAAACAGAAAGATGTGTATTGTGTCCGCAGGCTTATTTCAAATTCAGCCGAAAACCAAATACCTCCAACTCGCCCTGTTTGAAATCAAGATCAATTGATCTTTGAAATCCAAGTGTCTCGTACATCTTCCAGGCTGGAAGCATAGCCCGGGTCGTGTGGATGATGAGATGGCGATGGCCTTTAACGCGTGCCGTTTAAATAAAAA
>JAEZDW010000042.1 GCA_023417955.1 Bacteroidota bacterium | reverse complement strand
GTATAGCAGGTAATCCGGGCTTTGCCACAGATGCAGCAGCCGGAACAAATTCGTACGTTGGTGCCACAGATGCATATCTGACTTTCCCTGCAACGGAATTCACTCAGGGTAATGAATTTAGTGCCGCGTTCTGGATGAAAGTGAATGCCACGCCTGATCGTGCAGGTATTCTTGTAATCGGTCCTCCTGACGCAGCTAACCCTACAGCACCGAACAATCGCACAAAAGGTTTCCGTTTCTTCCGCGAGAACTCCGCGGGCAAACAACGGATTAAGTTGAATATTGGAACAGGAGCTAGTGATGGCTGGTTCGACGGTGGCGCAAATGCTGATGTTGATCCGGCAGCAAATGAATGGGTTCACCTTGCATTCTCAATCTCTGCAACCGACGCCAAAGTGTACGTTAACGGTAACGTTGTTTCTCAGGGAGCCCATGCCGGTATCAGCTGGGATGAATGTGATATCCTTTCAATCATGTCAGGTGCACCGCGGTTTACCGGATGGGATCACAAGTCTGATCTGAGCCAAATGGATGAGCTGCGTTTGTTTAATAAAGCGCTTACAGAGCAGGAGATTCTCACCCTCATGCAGACCACAATCGAAATTCCTTACGAACCAGTCTACGATGGAGAGATTTTCTACATGCCATTCGATGGAACAAACGTCGAACGCGTGTCAAGATCGCTTGCTACCGCTGTCGGAAGCCCTGGCTTCGCAGGTGAAGGAGTTGAAGGTGGTAATGCGTACGCAGGCGCCGTTGACTCTTACCTGACATTCCCTGGCGAAAGTCTGCAAAGCAACGAGCTGAGCGCAACGTTCTGGTTCAAAGTAAATGCAGCGCCGGACCGCGCAGGTATACTTGTTATGGGGCCTGAGGATACGGAAAAGCCCGATGCACAAAATAAGAGAACTTCAGGATTCCGGTTCTTCCGTGAAAACTCAGGAGGAATGCAGCGGTTCAAGCTTAACGTCGGTTCCGGAGCCGCTGACAGTTGGTTTGACGGTGGCGCAGCTGCTGACGTGGATCCGTCGGCGAATGAATGGGTTCACCTTGCGTTCACCATTTCATCGACGGAATGCGTCGTGTACATCAATGGTGAGATCGTATCTCAGGGTGCATTTACTGGAGTAGACTGGACAGGCTGCGATTTGCTTTCTATCATGTCGGGTGCTCCCCGCTTTACGGAATGGGGCCACAACTCTGATGAAAGCTTCATGGATGAGTTGCGCTTCTATAATAAAGCACTATCTCAGGCTGAAGTTCAGAGCACCATGAATGACTAGCAGTCAACAGCCAACGACTCCCGTAAGAGGCGTTGAGCATCATAATTAACAAATTCCTGTTGCCGGCATCTGTGTGCCGGCAACTCAAAAATCAAAATTAGGGATTGTTTGGTTTGGTTTATGGTTTTAGGTTTCCAGGATTTCTCCTGGAAGCCTTTAACCTTGGGTAAACTACGTAAAATGAATTACCACGTACGAATCGTAACTCTTCTTCTGCTCGTCGTCACATTTTTCCTTCCCGGATGCGAAAAGGAAGATGAAGCTCCCCGCCTTGAGTTGGTTTCGGTGAAGCTTGGTACGTACGAAATGAGTACAACCAATCCCAATTTGAATTCGGCTGCGCCGTTAACCGGCGCATTTGTAATCGTCTTTTCTCAGTCTGTTGATCCCGCCTCGGTTGACGAAAACATTTCACTGCTCCAGCAAGGGGTAACAGGCAGTTTACCTTTAACAAGTTCCTTAAGCAATAACAACACAACGGTCACGCTGGAAGCGGACGCTTCGCTGCAACCTGATACTCAATTTCAGCTCGTCATTGGCTCCAGTCTAGCAGGTGCGCAAGGACAAAAACTCGGTCAACAAAAAATTGTGGAGTTCAGAACCGAGGTAGTTGCAATGAACGTCCTCTCCATTCTCGTTAATGAAAAGGAACTGCGGAACGTACCGCATGTAACTGATGTAGATCCGCTTGATGTGGAGATAAGAATAACATTTTCAAATCAGTTGAACGCTGAAACCGTTACATCGGCAAATATCTTCGTCACAGGTCCGAACATAAGCAGTTTACAACCTCAATTAAGCGAAGGGAACATCGTTTCGTTTACCATAACGTCACCGCTCAAGGACTGGAGCAAATATCAGCTGACAATTACATCAGCGTTGAAAGGAACAGGTGGTGAATCTATGTCACAATTGACGAGAGCTTTCTTCACCAGAAACAACGGAATCGCGGATTTCCCCATACTCTCCGACGACGCCCTGCTTACACTTGTGCAGCAACAAACGTTCAAATACTTCTGGGACTTTGCGCATCCTGCAAGCGGCATGGCGCGCGAGCGAAACACATCAGGCAACCTCGTCACAAGTGGTGGTTCTGGTTTTGGACTGATGGCTATTATTGTCGGAATCGAACGCAACTTCATAACAAGACAGGAAGGGATCGAAAGGCTTGATAGAATTCTGACCTTCCTGGAAAACGCGGATCGGTTTCATGGCGCGTGGTCGCATTGGATCGATGGCAACAGTGGTAACGTAATTCCGTTCAGCACCAACGATGATGGCGGCGACCTCGTCGAGACCGCACTCCTCGTACAGGGATTGTTGACATTCCGCCAATACCTGAATACAGCATCGCCGGCTGAAAACGACCTTGTAAATCGCATAAACAATCTGTGGGAGTCCGTTGAATGGGATTGGTACACTCGCAATGGTCAGAAGGTGCTATACTGGCACTGGTCGCCTTCAAAAGAGTGGGCAATGAATCATCAGATACGAGGTCACAATGAAACCCTGATAACGTATGTCCTGGCGGCCTCATCACCAACACATACTATTACAGCCGACGTGTATCACGAGGGTTATGCGCGCAGTGGTGCAATCAAAAATGGAAATTCATACTATGACATAACACTACCGTTGGGAGAAGCATTGGGTGGACCACTCTTCTTTTCACATTACTCCTTCCTCGGTCTTGATCCTCGTAACCTGGAAGACCAGTACGCGAATTATTGGACACAAAACCGGAATCATACGCTTATCAATCAGGCGTACGTGCTTGCTAACCCGCTCAAATATGCCGGATACACGGAAGAGAGCTGGGGACTTACGGCAAGTGACAATCACGAAGGTTACTCGGCTCATTCTCCAAACAACGACCGCGGTGTTATTACCCCGACAGCAGCGTTGTCTTCCTTCCCATATACACCTGAAGAATCAATGAAAGCCCTTCACTTTTTCTACTATAATATAGGTGACAGATTGTGGGGGCAGTATGGATTTTACGACGCTTATAATATTACCGCCGGATGGGTTGCAAATTCTTATCTGGCGATTGACCAGGGGCCTATCATCGTAATGATTGAGAATTACCGTACCGGGTTACTTTGGGATTTGTTTATGTCTGCACCCGAGGTGCAGACCGGACTTGAAAAACTTGACTTCACTTATTAATCACTATAGCAACCTCAATGAAACATCTGCCTTTTCTAGTCTTGTTGATCATGATTTCTGCTTGTCAGGCGAAGAAAGACACCGTTGCGGAAGCGGGTGAATCCGCTTCGACGGAAACAATCAGCGATGACTCACTTTTTACCCTTGTTCAGCACAAGACGTTTCAATATTTCTGGGATGGTGCTGAACCTGTTTCTGGCGGGGGCCGGGAACGATTTCATGCTGACAACGTGTATCCTCAAAATGACAAGCACATCATTACATCAGGTGGAACCGGTTTCGGTGTGATGGCGATACTCGTCGGGATTGAAAGAAACTTCATTACGCGTAAGGAAGGCTTTGAACGTTTGCAGCAATTTGTCAGCTGGCTCGAGAAAGCGGACAACTTTCATGGAGTGTGGCCCCACTGGTGGAACGGCGAGACGGGTAAGGTAAAACCATTTAGCAGCCGCGACGATGGCGGCGACCTCGTTGAAACTTCCTATCTCGCCCAGGGTCTGCTTTGTGTTCGTGAGTATTTCAAGAACGGAAGTGCAGAAGAAAAAGCGCTTGCGTCGCGCATCGATAAACTTTGGCGAGGCATTGAATTTGACTGGCATACCAACGGCAAAGACGTTCTTTACTGGCACTGGTCACCGAATCACGCATGGGCGATGAATTTCCCGGTGGAAGGTTACAACGAATGCCTGATAATGTATGTTCTCGCTGCCGGATCTCCAACGCATACCGTATCAGCTGACGTGTACCACAAGGGTTGGGCGCGCAACGGTGGAATGAAAAATGACCCGGCGCACGAACAATACGGTTATCACCTCGCACTCAAACACAACGGGGCGCAACAATATGGCGGTCCTTTGTTCTGGTCGCAGTACTCATTCCTCGGTCTTGACCCCCGCGGTCTTAAGGACCGGTATGCCGACTATTGGGAACACAATCGAAACCATACATTGATAAACCGCCAGTACTGTATTGAAAATCCCAAAGGGTACAAAGGCTACGGCGAGGATGCATGGGGACTAACAGCAAGCTATTCAATCAAGGGATACGCCGCGCACAGCCCTAACGAGGATCTCGGTGTAATCACACCAACAGCAGCGCTTTCGTCATTTCCTTACACTCCGGACGAATCAATGCAGGCAATGCGGTATTTCTATCACAAGCTCGGTGATAAGCTTTTTGGTGAATATGGATTCTACGATGCGTACAGCGAACACCATGACTGGTTCATACCGCGCTACCTCGCAATTGATCAGGGACCGATCGTGGTCATGATGGAGAACCATCGGAGCGGACTTCTCTGGAATTTGTTTATGGGCTGCCCGGAAGTGCAGGCAGGCCTTAAGAAACTTGGGTTTGAGAGCCCGCATTTAAAATGAAGAAGATAGCGCTATTCGTGCTGGTGTGTTGCACCCTGACGTGTCTTGGTCAGGCGAAGGAACCTGAGGTGACTAAGGTGTTCTTTGCGAACAGCATCATGCCGGATCGATATTTCTACAGTGACGCAACCTATTCCGCCCCGGCTTGGGTGTTTAGCAAACAGGGCAAACTTCCCGTTAGTAAGAAAAGCTTTACACCGGGAAATTCACTCATGCTGAGGTATCGATCACACCCCGGTGGTTCGTGGCATGTGAAAATATATTATCATTACTTACGAGGCTTTGATTATTTGAAACCTGCCACGAAGCTGGTCATGCGGGTAATGATCGAAGGTGATGAAGAAGGTGATTTCCTTCCGCTGATCGGGCTGTCAGAAAAAGATAAGGCTGCGCCGAAGTTTGTTTCGATAAATAATTACATCAGTGATCCTGATCCTTCAGTTTGGAGAACGGTAGCCATCCCTCTCTCCGAACTCGCAACTGGCGATATTAAAACATTGAATGAGATATCGTTTAAGAACAATTCTGCTGACGACTCCTCAAAAGAGCATACACTTTATCTTGATCAAATTGAATTCTCAAATGATACTCCAGCTGCACCGTTGGCCGGGATTCCGACATTGACCTCGGCGCGAGGATATGAAAGGCATGTCGACATCACGTGGCCGCAGATAGCCGATCCTGCAGTCCGTTATGTGAAGGTTTATCGCTCTTCGGATAACAAGACGTTCGTTCCTGTGGGAATTCAAATCCCTCAAATCAATCGGTATGCAGACTTTGTTGACACCGTTGGAAGGCGGTACTGGTATAAGGCGACTTTCCTTAATAGCGACTACAAAGAATCCCAATTTTCCAATGCCGTGGAAGCTACAACGAAGGCGCTATCCGATGAGGAGCTGCTGGATATGGTTCAGGAAGCAAACTTCCGCTACTACTGGGAGGGAGCAGAACCTACCAGCGGACTGGCGCGCGAAAATATCCCAGGCAGGATCAACATGGTTGCTTCCGGTGCATCCGGGTTCGGAATCATGGCATTGATTGCCGGAACAGAGCGGAACTTTATTTCCCGGGATGATGCCGTGCAACGATTTACAAAGATTGTTGCGTTCCTGCAGAAAGCAGAACGATTCCACGGTGCGTATTCTCATTTCATTGACGGACCCACCGGAAAAGTTGAACCCTTTTTCGGTCCACGCGACAACGGTGGCGATTTGGTTGAAACGTCGTTTCTGATTCAGGGTCTGCTTGCTGCAAAGCAATATTTTAATGGCCCGTCTGCCGCAGAGAAGAAAATCAGAGATGGCATCGAATCAATTTGGAAGAAAGTTGAATGGAACTGGTACCGTCGTACAAAAGACAATCCTTTTCTGCTGTGGCATTGGTCTCCTGATAAAGAGTGGATCATCAATCATAAACTTATCGGGTGGAATGAGACGATGATTACTTATATCCTGGCGATTTGTTCCCCCACGCATGCGGTACCAGCCAGTATGTATTACAGCGGTTGGGCAAGTCAGTCGGACGAGGCCCGGCAATATCGGAGAAACTGGGGCAAGACTGATGACGGATCCTCATACACAAACGGAAACACCTACTTTGGCGTTCCGCTTCCCGTCGGAGTTTCGAATGGGGGCCCCCTGTTCTTTGTGCACTATTCATACCTCGGACTCGATCCGCGCCGGGTTCAGGATGCATACACCGACTACTTCACAAACAACCGGAATATCGCGCTAATCAATTACCGCTATTGCGTTGAGAATCCTGAAAAACATCCTGGCTACGGAGAAGATTGCTGGGGACTGACTGCAAGTGACGGACCCTGGGGCTACTCAGCCAACGAGCCGGTGCCGCATCAGGACCAGGGCAAGATGACGCCAACGGGTGCGCTGGCATCCTTCCCATATACGCCGGAGCAGTCAATGGCCGCGCTTAAAAATTACTATCGGAACTATGGACAATTCCTCTGGGGTGAGTATGGATTTCGTGACGCGTTTAACCTCAACGAACATTGGTGCTCTGAAATATTTATGGGACTGAATCAGGCTCCAATTGTGGTGATGATTGAAAACGCGAGGTCCGGGTTGCTTTGGAAATTGTTCATGGGAAATTCAGATATACAAAAAGGTTTGGAAAAGATCAGACAGGAAAAGGTTCGGTAAAAATTTCGTGACTATGAAGAATGTATCTCTTGTGTTCATGCTGGTGTTGATCGGCATGATCGGCTGCGATAAAAAGCAGCAAAGCAATCGGTCTTCCGTTGAAGATCGCATTGATTCATTGATTAGTGTGATGACGCTCGAGGAAAAGATCGGTCAATTGAATTTGCCGTCGGCGGGTCAGTTCACGACAGGCCAGGCGGAAAATTCTGATATAGCCAAAAAAATCGAGCAGGGACTCGTAGGCGGATTGTTCAATATCAAATCAGTAGCGGCTATCCATGAGATGCAACGTATCGCTGTTGAGAAAAGCAGGCTCAAAATTCCGTTGCTGTTCGGAATGGATGTTATCCACGGCTATGAAACCGTATTTCCCATACCCCTCGGGTTGAGCTGCAGCTGGGATATGGAACTTATTGAAAAGTCGGCGCGGATGGCTGCGCAGGAAGCAAGTGCAGATGGTATCAACTGGACGTTCTCACCAATGGTGGATTTGTCCCGTGATCCGCGATGGGGTCGTGTCTCCGAAGGAAGCGGAGAGGATCCGTATCTGGGGGGAGAAATCGCAAAAGCGATGGTACGTGGTTATCAGGGGAGCGACCTCACTGCGAATAACACGATCATGTCATGTGTAAAACACTTTGCTCTTTATGGAGCATCCGAAGCGGGTCGCGATTATAACACAGTCGATATGAGCCGTCAGCGTATGTACAATGAATATTTCCCACCGTATAAGGCAGCCGTTGAGGCAGGAGTGGGAAGTGTTATGGCTTCTTTTAATGAGATTGATGGTGTTCCTGCAACGGCCAATAAGTGGCTACTTACAGATGTACTTCGCGATCAATGGAAGTTTGACGGCTTCGTCGTTTCAGATTATACTGGCGTAAGTGAAATGGTCGATCACGGCTATGGTAATATTAAGGAAGTTTCGATGCGCGCGGTTGCAGCGGGACTTGATATGGATATGGTAAGCGAGGGCTTCCTCAATACATTGCCGCAGTCAGTAAGAGAAGGCAAGATCTCTGAAAAAGAAATTGACGAAGCGTGTCGCCGTATCCTTCGTGCGAAGTTCAAACTTGGTTTGTTTGACGACCCTTATCGTTATGGTAGCGAGGAACGTGCAAAGGGTGAAATATTTACCGCACAAAACCGGGCCTTTGCGAGAAAGGTTGCCTCTGAAAGCTTTGTATTATTGAAGAATGAAGGCAGCGTTCTTCCCCTTAAAAAAAACGCGAAGATAGCTCTGGTTGGTCCGCTTGCGAATGCCGCTGAAAATATGACCGGTACCTGGAGCGTTGCCGCGCGTCATGCTGAGTCAGTAACGCTGCTGAGCGCATTACAGAAAGTTAATTCAAATACGGTCTATGCGAAAGGAAGTAACCTTGCAGACGATCCTGTACTGGAAGCAAATTCAACGATGTTTGGGAAGACGCTGCATCGTGATAATCGATCGGCTGCCGCCCTTCGTGAGGAGGCCGTTCGTATTGCCCGCAGTGCTGATGTTATCGTAGCTGCAATTGGAGAATCAGCGGAAATGAGTGGGGAGGCTTCGAGCCGTTCCAATATTGAAGTCCCGGAAGCACAACGCGAACTTCTCCGCGCACTGCGCGCAACAGGAAAGCCGGTTGTAGTCGTGCTCTTCACGGGTCGACCACTCGCTATGAAATGGGAACATGAAAATATACCAGCAATTCTAAACGTCTGGTTCGGAGGAAGTGAAGCGGGTGATGCGATTGCAGATGTGTTGTTTGGTGATGTCAATCCGTCTGGTAAACTGACGATGACGTTTCCTCAAAACGTAGGACAGGTTCCTCTGTACTATGCTCACAAGAACACCGGACGCCCTCTCGAACCCGGTAAGTGGTTCTCCAAATTCCGCTCAAACTATCTTGATGTATCCAACGATCCGTTGTATCCCTTTGGATACGGACTTAGCTACACGACGTTTGAGTATGGAGAATTGAAACTCAACAAAAAGTCGATGGCGATATCCGATTCGTTGACTGTGTCGGTGGATGTAACCAATGCCGGCCGCGTTGACGGTGCGGAGGTCGTGCAGCTTTATATTCGCGATCTCGTTGGTTCCGTTACGCGACCGGTAAGGGAACTGAAGGGCTTTAAGAAGATATTTCTTAAGACAGGAGAAACCAAAACCGTGACGTTTAAAATTACTGAAGAGGACCTTTCATTCTACAGGTCTGACCTTACCTATGGGTGTGAGCCTGGTGAGTTTGAGATTTATATCGGCGGGGATTCTAACGCAACACGTTCGGCCAGCTTTACATTGAACGGGCAGTAATGATCTGGCACTTCGAATCAAACAAGGGCCAGCTATAAGACTTCATTAACCAATTCTGAGAACAGGGAAAGCGAAGAAATTCGCTTTCCCTTCTTTTTGTTTATCGACTTCGGTCAACCAGTCGTGTAGTCATTGAGTTGTTGAAATTGATTCTCATTCATGCAACTCTTCCCCAAAAACCATTTCGGATGTCTGGTCATGCCGATCGCTCGTGACGTTTTTGATTGACTTCCCATTGGTTCCATTCGAACGTGTTTTACGGACGCAAAACGAAGTTTCTACTTGTAAAGCGATCAAGACGTACGCACTGCAATCCGACAACATCATCGTATACCTCATGCAGCCGGAGAATTTAGACGAGCGGAATAAGATTGTTCTGTTTCCTTCAACTAAACCGAGGAAACAGATATGGGAAAATCTTTAGCTGTTTGTTTTTGCCTGGTCCACTTCCTGATTGTCGTTCATGCACAAGAGAGAGTCGTGTCGGGAAAAGTGTTATCAGCCGACGATAACACAGGCCTGCCA
>JAEZDW010000032.1 GCA_023417955.1 Bacteroidota bacterium | reverse complement strand
CTCGTGGGCAATGCGTTGTCTGCTCGTCGAGGACGGAAACCGGTTGATCCTTATTGATAACGGCCTCGGAAACAAACAAGATGCTAAGTTCTTCAGTCACTACTATCTGCACGGCGACGCATCGCTTTCTGGTTCCCTAAAGAAAGCTGGCTTCTCAGAGGAAGATATCACCGACATGTTACTCACACACCTGCATTTTGACCATTGTGGCGGTGGGGTCAAAAAGGACGGCGATCGTCTTGCGTTAACGTTTCCCAAGGCAACATATTGGAGTAATGAAGAGCACTGGCAATGGGCCGTTCAACCCAACGCCAGAGAAAAGGCCAGCTTTCTAAAGGAAAACATTTTGCCTATGCAGGAGAGTGGTCACCTTCAGTTCATACCCGAAGGCCATTCACCCTTTTCAGAATTCGACTTTTTCCTGGCATCCGGACACACTGAAAAGATGATGATTCCCAAAATCAACTACCGTGGAACCACCATCTGTTTTATGGCTGACCTGCTCCCTTCGGTCGGACACATTCCGTTGCCTTACGTGATGGGTTACGACGTCAGACCGTTGATAACCTTACAGGAAAAGGAAGCATTCCTTCGCGCCGCCGCCGACAACAACTGGGTATTGTTTCTTGAGCATGATCCCGTCAACGAATGCTGCACAGTGAAGCATACTGAAAAAGGTGTTCGGGTAGACCGGACCTTTCCGCTGAAAGAGATTCTTTAGCATATGAAAGTCGGACTTGTCTTATCCGGTGGGGGAGCAAGAGGCGTATCGCATGCCGGCGTAATCAAGGCGCTGACTGAACTGGGCATTACCATAGAAAGAATCTCCGGTACGAGTGCCGGTGCAATAGTGGGAGCGTTATACGCGCATGGCTACACCCCTGACGAAATCCTTCAGACAATTGTGTCAACCCGGCTTTTCACCGCCATGCGTCCTGCGTGGAAGTGGACGGGTTTATTAACAATGGATGGATTAAAGGATGCTCTTCTGAGAGTACTTCCGGAAAACTCTTTTGAAAGCCTGCGCATACACATGACAATAGCAGCGACAGATATCAGGAAGGGAAAGCCGGCTTACTTTGACAAAGGCGAATTGATTCCAGCATTGCTTGCTTCATGTTGTGTGCCGGCGTTTTTTAATCCAATCGAACTTAATGGCAGTACCTATGTTGACGGAGGCCTGATGGATAACCTTCCGGTGAAACCAATCCGGGAATCGTGCGACTTCATCATTGGATCGCATTGCAATTACATAAGCGATGAGTTTGATCTAAAAAGTATCCGAAGCGTGATCGAACGAAGTTTACTCATTGCCATAAACGGAAACACCACCATCAGTAAAGGTATGTGTGATATTCTAATTGAACCGCCTGGTCTTGGCAGCTATAGTGGATTCGACCTCGGAAAGGCTAACATATTGTTTCAATCGGGATATGAATTTGTAAAAGAGAATTTTCGGCTTGACGATTTTGAACGAAAACACAACGGATGAGTATAAAGGAAGAAATACTTCGAGGTATTCCGGATAAGCTTCCTCCGCCAGCGGAATACGATACAGCAGTCAATCACGCGCCGCGCAGAAAAGACATACTTTCAGCCGAAGAAAAGAAACTGGCCGTAAGAAATTCGCTTCGTTATTTTCACCCGCGACATCACGCGGTCCTGGCCCCAGAGTTTTATCATGAATTGATTACGTACGGCCGGATCTACATGTATCGGTTCCGTCCGCGCTACAGGATGTACGCGCGACCAATCGAAGAGTATCCGGCCCGCTCGGTGCATGCTGCAGCGATCATGATGATGATACAAAACAATCTTGATCCCGAAGTTGCGCAGCATCCGCATGAACTCATTACGTACGGCGGAAATGGTGCAGTCTTCCAGAACTGGGCGCAGTACCTGCTCACTATGCAGTACCTCGCAAATCTCGCCGATGATCAGACACTTCATATGTATTCGGGACATCCAATGGGAGTGTTTCCGTCATCAACTGGCGCGCCACGTGTTGTAGTTACGAATGGCATGATGATCCCGAACTACAGTAAACAGGATGACTGGGAACGTTACAATGCATTAGGTGTTACGCAGTATGGTCAAATGACTGCGGGTTCGTATATGTACATCGGGCCCCAGGGAATTGTACACGGAACGACGATTACACTCCTGAATGCATTCCGTAAAGTAGGGGGTGGATCGGGAACAGCTACAGGCAAACTATTTGTGTCCTCCGGTCTTGGTGGTATGAGTGGTGCTCAACCAAAGGCGGGAAATATATCCGGATGTATTTCAATAGTTGCTGAGGTGAATGCCCTTGCTATTAAGAAGAGACACGCACAGGGCTGGGTCGACGAAGTAATTGCAGACCCTTCAGACCTTGTCGCGCGTATACGTCGTGCACAGAAAGACAACGAAGTTGTATCGATAGCATTTCAAGGGAATGTCGTTGAGCTTTGGGAGATACTTGAAACCGCAGGTATTTTTGTTGATGTAGGCTCTGACCAAACCAGCTTGCACAACCCGTGGGCTGGGGGTTACTATCCTGCGGGGCTTTCATTTGAGGACGCTAATGAGATGATGGTTCGGGATCCGGGAAAATTCCGGGACCTTGTGCAGCAATCACTTCGGCGACATGCGGATGCGATTAATCGTCACGCAAAAAAAGGGACATATTTTTTTGACTATGGTAATGCTTTCCTGCTGGAAGCCTCGCGGGCGGGAGCAGATATTATGGCGGCGGATGGCATTTCGTTCCGATATCCTTCCTATGTGCAGGACATAATGGGACCAATGTGCTTTGATTTTGGGTTCGGTCCCTTTCGTTGGGTATGCGCCTCTGGCCGTGATGCCGATCTTGAGATCACCGACAAGCTGGCTGAAGAAGTGTTGATTCAGATACGGGCAGAGTCGCCGGCAGAAATACATCCACAGTTGGATGATAACATCAAGTGGATCAGGGAAGCCTCACATAACAAATTGGTTGTTGGCTCTAAGGCTCGTATTCTTTACGCAGACGCCTGGGGCCGCATCCGTATTGCGGATGCATTTAATAAAGCTATTCGCAAAGGACGTATTGGACCGGTTGTACTGGGAAGAGATCATCATGACGTATCGGGAACAGATAGTCCTTTTCGCGAGACATCGAATATTTATGACGGATCACGGTTTACGGCAGACATGTCAATTCACAATGTTATCGGTGATTCATTCCGAGGTGCAACCTGGGTTTCCATTCACAACGGTGGTGGCGTAGGATGGGGGGAAGTAATGAACGGGGGTTTCGGACTTGTACTAGATGGCTCCGACGACGCAGAGCGTAAACTTCGGAATATGTTATACTTTGATGTCAATAACGGAATCGCCAGAAGGTCATGGGCGGGGAATGAACCTGCAAAAAAAACGATCATGCGGGAGATGCAACAAAATCCGAAAATAAACGTGACATGCAGCAACGACGTGGACGAGGATCTTTTGGATGAGATTGTTAACTAATCTTACATTCTTATTTCACTGATTCTCTGTACGCGTTTATTTGCAGTCACAATTAGCAATATTTATGAAAAAAAACATTTTTACTTTCATCCTGTTGATGACGTCTGCAGGAGCGTTCGCGCAATTTAGTCAGGGTACAAAAATGATCGGTGGCGTTGCCGGATTCGGCGTAACTACACAGAAGTACAAAGACGGCAACACAACAGTCTCAGTAGGTACATCAAGCTACTTCTCCCTCGAGCCTCAGTTTGGATATTTTATTATCGACAGGCTGGCGATTGGTGCCGGGCTGGATCTTAATTTGTCTTCGTTCAAGTACAAAAATGACGACGACAAAGAATCGTCGACTTCGCTCGCCTTTACGCCATTCGTGCGCTACTATTTACCCAACAAGATCTTCTTTTTTGGTGAAACAGGGTTTGGCGTGTCCAAAGAAAAGGCTACTGACGGTAATGAAACGTATGAGTCGAAGCGGAACATCTTCAGCTGGGGACTCGGCGCAGGTTATGCGATCATGTTGAATGAGTCTGTTGCTATTGAGCCGATGGTCGGGTACGGTGGAACATCGTATAAAAATCCGGACAATGATGCTCGTGCCGTTTATCCCGGACTGTATGCACAGATTGGGATTCAGGTTTACCTGCCATAATACAATACTTCGGAATCGGGTCCGATTGCCTTGTGACAACTGGCCTGGCATACCGGCATTATCTTTGTTAGTTTAAGACAAAATAAGAAACTATGAAAAAAACGATTGCCACAGCCATTCTCGCTTTCGCGACTGTGTTCGCGTTCGGACAGGCACAGTTTGCATTAGGCATCAAGGCGGGACCCAACTTTGCGAGCATCGATACCAAGGTAAGTGCCGGTGAAAACTACAAGAACAGAACCGGCTTCCATGGTGGTGCTTTCGCATTAATCAAGTTGACGAAAATCGGTATACAACCTGAATTCATTTACTCAAAACAGGGTACCAAATTTTCCCTGAATACGCAGGATTATGAGGCTAACTTTGATTATATCAATGTTCCGATTGTATTCAAACTTTATACAATTGCCGGCATAAACTTACAGGCTGGCCCTCAGTTCGGATTTCTGTCAGGTGTCAGTGGAAAAGCTGTTGAAACAGATAATTCGCAGGGTGATGTTATATCGGTCGGAAAGGAACACTATAAGAATTCTGACCTCAGTCTTGTGCTCGGTGCGGGGTGGGATTTGCCATTTGGTCTCACTATAGATGCACGCTATAACCTTGGCCTGAGCAAGATTCAGGATAACCCCCAACTTGACGCTACCAAGAATCAGGTATGGCAGTTATCCCTTGGATACAAGATAATCAGGTTAGGCAAGTAGAGGTGTACTACAGACATGTAAGAATACCCGGGGCGCGGAAAACCGCTCCGGGTATTTTTGTTTTTGCTTATGAAAAAGCACACTGTCTTGCCGTATGGTTTATATGGTTGTTTGTTTAGAGCGGAAAAAGACTGATCTTTATCAGGATTTTTTACAACCAAAAAAACAAACCTAATTTTTATGAAAAAATCAGTACTGTTGTTTGTTGCAGTTGTAGCGTTTAGCGCTGCATCGTACGCCCAGGGCGTTAATTTCGGTATCAAAGCCGGAGTTAATATTGCGAATCAAAAGATGTCTTTTGGAAGCCTTTCAGAAACCGGAGACGCCTTAATAGGTTTTCACGTCGGTGGTTTTGCAAGCATCATGTTTACCGAAAAGTTTGGGCTTCAGCCTGAATTGCTCTACAATGCTGTTGGATCAAAAATGGAAGACACTGAATTCAAATCAAGTTACCTTTCTGTTCCCGTGATGTTTCGTTATCAGCCAATTGAGATCCTGAATATTCATGCAGGACCCCAATTCGGATTCCTGTTAAGTTCTAAAGTTGGAGACGAGGATTTTAAGGACTTTAGTAAGTCTCTGGATCTCGGTCTTGGTTTTGGTGCAGGTATTGATCTCCCCATGGGAATAGGTTTCTCAGCACGATATGTTCTGGGTTTATCTAACACCTGGGACGTCGAAGAAGTGGACGAATTCTTTGGTGAAGATCTTACTGTAAAAAACAATGTATTCCAGATTTCTGTCAGCTACCGCTTCGGAGGTAACTAAGAAATCCCAGATAGTTCAAATCAGCAGGTTGCCGAAAGGTGACCTGCTCTTTTTTTAGGTTGTGTGAAATGAAAGTTGAAATAAGATTAATGCTATCTTCCAGACAACCCGGGAATATAATATCAGAGTTAGCAGAATGAAGAAAACGATCCTTTCCCTCGCATGCATTTTTCTACTTAACACGCTGGTTACAGCGCAGGCAGATGTTTCATTCGGAATAAAGGGCGGAATGAATATTGCCAGTCAAACGGTCAAAGTATCAGGTGTTAAAGTCACAACCGATCCCCGTATCGGGTACCACTTTGGTGGTTTTGTTACCGCGATGTTCTCAGAAAAAATCGGGCTTCAACCTGAACTGTTCTTCAATTCTGTAGGAGCACGAGGTGATAGTTTTTTTGACGGTGAAAAAGCTTCCGATCGATTTGGTTACATATCGGTACCAATCATGCTTCGTTACCAACCGATTAAGATACTTAACATTCACGCCGGACCACAATTAGGGGTACTCATAAATGCAAAGTCCAAGCTTGGAAATACAACTTTTGACATTGAAGAAACAAATGCCTTGGATTTCGGGGCAGCATTTGGTGCCGGGGTGGATCTCCAATTTGGTCTCGGATTCTCTGCACGTTACACGGCCGGTCTGGCCAATGTTTATGACCTGAGCGAATTTGACATTGGCGATATCAAGATCAGGAATAACGTCTTCCAGATTTCTGCCACCTACCGTTTCAATGGTAAATAAAAACTTCTGGTGAAATAATTTGTCAGTTTTATTATATGACGAAATCACTAATGTTGGTTGCCGCTGCCGTGATCTTTAGCACTGCATCGTTTGCCCAGGGAGTTTCATTGGGTTTCAAAGCAGGTATTAACGTTTCCAACCAGAGGGTTACTTTTCCCGAAGGGAGCGTATCGGGTGAGGTGCGGATTGGTTTTCACGTTGGTGGTCTCGTAACCGCAATGTTTTCAGATCAGCTCGGCTTTCAGGCTGAATTGTTGTTCAACTCAGTCGGTGTTAAGACGCAATACGGTCGCGGACCGGATATCTCAGACATTCTAAATTATTTGTCTGTTCCTGTAGTGTTTCGTTATCAATTCGCCGAGGTTCTGAATATCCATGCGGGACCTCAGGTTGGTTTCCTTCTGGAGGCGAACGCCGGCGATATGAATACCAAAGACAGGTACAAAGGACTCGACTTTGGGGCAGCGATAGGTGCAGGTGTTGGCTTGCCAAGCGGTCTTGGTTTTTCGGCGCGATACGTTATGGGTATTGCCAACGTCGGCGAAACTGGATCGGATGAAATTAAGCTTACGAATAACGCATTCCAAATTTCCGCATGCTACCGCTTTGGTGGCGCAAACTGACCGAAGAACTGCATGGCCTTACAAACGCAGGCTATCAAAATTTGATAGCTTATTTTTTTTTCGGAAAACCACTTCTATTCAGAAGGCATGATCTTTGTTCGCTAGCTCCTAAATAAACAACCTAACTTTTATGAAAAAATCAAGGCTATTAGTACTTGCCTTTGTGGCACTTTCTTCAATGTGTTTTGCTCAGGACGTCACCTTTGGTGTTAAAGGAGGCCTTAACATCGCCAATCAGAAGTACAAGATGGATGGTGCAACCCTTTCGCCTGATGCACATGCCGGTTTACATATTGGCGGATTTGCAACCATCATGTTCTCCGATCAGTTCGGTCTTCAGCCTGAGTTGATGTTCTCCACCGCCGGAAGCAATATCAAATTCTTTGGTGAAAAGATCGTTCAGAGGTTTAGCGTAAGCCCCGGGTGAACTACGTCTTGCGCGGCAACAGTTCTGATATCCGGTTTACTGGATGATTAGGGATCCTTTCGAGGGTTGACCGCAGC
>JAEZDW010000013.1 GCA_023417955.1 Bacteroidota bacterium | reverse complement strand
GTCAGCAGTGGTATGTCGTTGGCGTAAACGCACAAAAAACTGCAATTCAGATAAAAGCCAACCTGCCGATGCTCGCCGGCAAAGAAGTGTCGCAGTACAACGACGACAAAAACCGAAAAACCTTCATGAACTCGCTGAAGATCCCTGCATCCGGCGAAGTAACACTTACCATTCAGCCCCGCGGAGGTATCGTGTTAACAAGGTGATTCCGATTTAGAGTCACATATCGTACCAAGAGGCGTAGCCTCGACTTAGTTTTGTAAGGACGGACTTCAGTCCGTCCGAGTACATGGCAGAGACATCTGATGAAGCAGTCACGTCAGGCTGGTGCAACCCCATCCGTTGCGTCTCTATAGGCAGAGTGCCAAGTCCAACGCAGAGGCGTAGCCTCGACTTAATTTTTGAGGACGGGCTTCAGTCCGTCCGAGTGCGCGGGGGGAGACACAAACGATAACAGCCTCTTCAGGCTGCAGGACTTACCTTCGATACGCTTCACTCCCCGGATGGAACTGCTTCCAGCTATGCCAGAACTCCTGGTATGCCTTGACAGGTTTGAGATGTTCACCACTTGTGCCACGACCTGCAAAGTCATAGGCAATGCCTGAGTTTGAAATCAACGAATCATTGCGGAGGATAAACTCTTCATCGCTTTTCCTTTTGAACACAGCGAAACTCTGTTCATCTGAAGCAATCGCAATAATCACCGGAGTATTGCCAACCTCATCGTGTAAAATCCCCGATTGCTTAAGTTCAATCCAGTCATAGGCTTTTGCCTTCCCGTCGATATCAATTCCAATCACCCAGGATTTGTCTTCCCACGAAAGCGAGTCGGTTCGCGTAAGGTGACTTTTACTTCGTCCTTTTTCAAAACGTCCGAGAGAATCGTAATTATCTCTGGAACGATCTTCGGCTTGCATAACCTTACCGAAAGGATACAAGGAAAAAAACTGCCCCAATGTAAGTTGATTGCACTCGACTTCAGGAAGCCGTTTCCCTTTCAGGGGACCCGTGATTGCTTCACCTGTAGCCTGCCGCCACCAGCTTTTTGTTGAAGCATCTTCAAACATAGCGTTAAAGTGATGCATACCAACGAGCCGGAAAACTTCTGAACGACCATCGACCAACGGCTCGAATACCCGTCCTGTGCGACAAACATTGCAGTATGTTACCATAATTTCCCTGCCTGCCAGCGTGTCTCTTACCTGGTGGTGGTATTGGATATAACGGATCGGGTACGCTTTCGACTCGCCCTGACTGGTCACGGCGACGACAAGGCTGCTGTCATTCAGAATGTTTTCAGTTCGGGATGCAAATGTGAGCGTGCGCGGTTGAAGAAACATGTGATCCGCTGTCATCTTGAAATTGAACATGTACACAATCGCTGCTACGGGAAGTATTACTAATAATGGAGCCCACTTCCTTCGTGTATTGAAGGCTGATATGCTTCCTGCCGCAATCAGGATCAGAAAAAATATCCTGAAAAACCATCGGTAGGAGTACAGGAAGTATGCGAGATCCACAGATTCCATACGCTGGCTTCCCGGCATCGGCATAATGAAATAGACATTGAGAATTTCAAAAACGCCCAGGAGAATCAGCCCGGTGTAATATAACACTCTCATCAGTTGTGAGGATTGTAGTTTGCGTAACCTTCTTCCGCGCGCGCTTTGGCGCGATTCACGTAAAACATGCGGTCCTCTGGTGCCCACGTACCGAGGCCGTCAACGTAACGGTTGAACATACAAAAAGCCGCCGCGATCAGCACAGTATCGTGAATTTCCAGATCGCTTGCTCCGGCGCGTTTTGCATTTTCGACCTGTTCCGTCGTAACGTATTTGCCGCCCTTTTGAACACTGCCGGCAATTATCAACAGCGCCTTCATCTTGTCTGAAATCGGTGCAGACGATGGGTCCATTTTCTTCTTGTCCATTTGTTCATGATCACACTGCAAATAATGTTGCGCAAGACCGCCGTGCGCAATCTGGCAAAAGAAACAATCGTTGAGGTACGACACGTGGGTCGCAATCAATTCGCGTTCTCCGCGCGTCAATGAGTTGTCAGCACGAAGTAAGACCTCAGCAAATTCATTCAGGGGCTTTGCCATTTCTGGCCTTAGTGCCATTGGCCCGCGTATGCCGGGTAGTCCTTCAGGAAGTTCGATGTGTGCCATGGTATAAATTATTGAAATGGATTCTGGACTGCGAATTCTTCCGTACCAGGAAGACACAGCCTGTTCGGTAGTATCCAGTTGATGACCTTAAGGTTTAGTTGCTCAATTTGACTACTGCCTTCAGTGATCCGGATAAACTGGTTAGGTTTGATGTCATAGAACACCTGAACTTCACCGCTGCCATGCCAGAAGATCTCTAGTTTATCTACTTGTTCTGCAGCGCCAAGACCAATCTCCCGTCTTAACGGAGACGCGCCAAAACTTCCACCTGAGTTCACGTCGCGGTAAACGCTTCGTGTTTCCCCGTTTTCGCGGAACGTAACCTTCACTCGCGTACCAATAGCGGATCGGTTGGATTTGGAACCTTTGAGAGCAACACAAAGCCAATTGTTCGCATTCTGTCCCGGATTAACAAAGAAGGAATTCTGATACGAATCACCGGGATATGCGCCGCCCATTTCGATGTAGATATCCTGATCGCCATCGTTGTCCATATCGGCAAAGGAAACGCCATGGCCTTTTTGCAAATGCCCAACCCGAGCCGATGCTGTTACATCTGCAAACTTTTTACCGCCAATATTCTTAAACATCTTATTTGGTATGAGCGATTGGTATTGTGGATTGCCCGTGCCGAGATACATATCAAGATACCCATCATTGTCGAAGTCGCCAAAATTTGAGCCCATAGCAAAAACGAATGCATTTAGCCCGACTTCGCCGGACACATTGGTAAAGGTGCCGTTCTGATTGTTTTTGTACAGCAACATTTTACCAGGATTGCCCGAGGGTATATTTAACTTTTCGGCGGCGGCATAGTGGGCCAGGGGTTTCTCATACGTATAATCACAGGTGAATATGTCAAGCCACCCGTCATTGTCGTAATCCCAGAACCAGGTTGGAAATGTGTCTCCGTATTCCTGATCCAGACCTGCTTCCCGTGTTACATCTTCAAAACTCAATTCACCATTTACGAGCCCTTTATTCTTAAGCAGTATTCTTTTCCCATTGCTTGTTGATATGAAGATGTCCTGCCATCCGTCGTTGTTGTAATCTCCTGATGTTACGCCTTTCACAAATCCGATGAGTGCGCATTGGGCCTTTTGAGCCCCTTCTGTGAAAGTACCGTCCTGGTTGTTTATGTAAAGCTCCGCAGGATGTTTCAGGCCGTAAGCGCTGTTGCTGCTTTCGTTGCCGATAAAGAGGTCCAGCCATCCATCGTTGTTGAAGTCATTCCAGGTTGCAGTTTGTGTGGGGTGATATGAGAGCAAGCCGCTTACCGTGGTAACATCGGTAAAAGTTCCATCGCCGTTATTTCGCAGCAGCGAATTGGGTTCTGTGCCAAATGCATCTTTCCACGCACCACGCAACACGAAGACATCGACGTAGCCATCGTTGTTGTAATCGGCCTGTAATATATTTAGCCCGCCGGTGATATCAGCAAGTCCCGATTTAGCAGTAAGATTTGCAAACGTTCCATTGCCATTATTCCTGAAAAAGTGCATGTGCTCTTCCATATCCCATGAGGAAGTGATGATATCAAGATAGCCATCATTGTCAAAATCATCGACGATACATCCGCCAGCCATGTTATTTACATCGATCTTAAGGTCGGATGCAGCGTCTTCGAAAGGTTTCACCTTCACCGTGGTGTCGCCTTCCATACCTGGAATCAGGTATTTCGCAGGAACCTTGATGGGATATTCTCCCAACGTCATGTATGCGAGATTCAATAGCCAACGCGATTCAAGGTCTGCAGAATCTTTTTCGAGGAGTTGCGTGAGGATCTCGATCGCTCTGGTGGAGCCGTTTCTATCCTGATGGATTCCTAGACCACTAATGGGCAGAATACACGACTCGGATGCATGATGAACAATACAGTTTGACCTTTCTCCAAGTCTCAGATTAGCGATTGCAAGACTTCGCAGGATACGCGGCGGCTCATAGGGAACCTTCTCTTCAGCCAGTTTGGATAATATATCGACAGCTTCAACTTCACGTCCGAGTTCCAGCAATATGTTTGCCTTCAGGTAGTTGCAGTATCTTATTTCACTTGGTGTACTGTGAGGCAGGTTGAGCAGCGAGTCCATGTATGGCAGTTTTGCAGGACTGTCAAACGGATTTCCAACTCCTGATAAACGGATTTTTGTATGCTTGAGCAACTGTACCATTTCCTCATGGCAGGATTCTTTGCGTGCGAGATTCAGACCACAGGCGATCACGAAAAAGAGAAGCAGTACTGAATAAAGAAGACGAGCGTAATGTGATTTCATCCTTCAGAGGGAGCTTTTGCTTTTGGTGACACATAACCCACGGTGGCGAGCCTTTTTCCCATCGGCTCATATTCTTTTAAATCAGTTGGCGTGAGCGTCGCGAGGCCGTCTACGTATCTGTTGAACATCGAGAAGGTTGCAGCAATCAGCACGGTGTCGTGAATGTCGCGATCCTCAGCGCCATGACGTCTGGCCTCGGCTACGTCGGCATCCGTGACCTGTTTTCCGCTTTGTTGAACCTTGCCGGCAATATTGAGCAATGCTTTCATTTTTGGAGACAACGATGCTGTTGGCTCGTTGTTGATCACGCAGTCAACCACTTCGCGTTTTTCTTCAAAAAGTTCGCGTGCGGCAGCGGCGTGGCTGTTCATACAGAATCCGCAATTGTTTCTTGCAGATACGTAGGTAGCAATCAATTCACGTTCCGCAGGACTCAACGGTGAGGGACCCCGAAGCAATACCTGCGCGAGGTCATAAAGAGGTTTTCCGGTTTCCGGTCTGAACATTGCCAGGCTGCGTATTCCTGGAACGCCCTCAGGTAGGTTAATGTGCGCCATTAGTTATTGGTTTTATCAGTTCCCGATAAAAACATTGTTAAAAATCCGATGATGAATATTCCCGCGAATGCGAGAAGGGTATTGCTGTATCCATTAAGGACGGTTACCATAAATCCTACAAAAAAGATAGCAACGGCTGTCACAATTCGGCCGACGTTAAAGCAAATGCCGGTGAACGTTCCCCTGATTTGCACCGTGAAGAGTTGCGGCACGTAGATTGAAAGCAGTCCCTGACTGATACCAAAGAAGAACGAAAGCAACCCCAATTCAACAAATATTATGTTTGAAAAGGACGCATTGAGTCCGAAAAGCAAGCCGGAAATGATGATGCAACCTGTAAAACATACCATCATTGCTCTCCGTGTACCCAATGCGTTGGAAACCCATCCTGACGCAAACCCCCCGGCTAGTCCGCCGGCACCAAGTAACATCATCGCGATACCGCGCTCGCCCTGACCGTCACCCGTACCAAGTAAACTCTGCACCCATGTGGGTATCCACGAAAACATTCCCCACAAACCGATAAGCATGGATCCAAAGATGATTGATCCGCTGATCAGGTTTCGCTTGTCGTTGGGGGTCGCTTTTTTGTCACTGGATGAAGTAGCCCGTGATTTCCACTGATCGGACTCCTTTAGTGTGTACAGGCCAATAATTCCGAGTATTAATGGCGCGAGGCCTATCAGAAATGCGTCACGCCAGTTTGCAACGAGAAACGTTACGAGTCCTGAAGAAAAAATCCCTACAGGAAATCCGATCGAGTCAATTCCGATCATTACGGCGCGCGTCTTCGGTGGCCAGATCTCAAAAAGCAGCATCGGCGTAACAACGAGTATTCCTCCGACAGCCAGTCCGGAAAACAACCTTAATAAGACCACATATTCCCACGAAGGAGCGACTGAGATAATTAAGGTACACAACCCAAACGAGGCCACGGAAAGGCTAAGCGCTTTTACTCTTCCGATTTTGTCGCTTACAAATCCCCAGAAGAAACCTCCGACCGCCCAACCGGCAATGTATATCGACTGAATGTATGCACTGATCGTGCCGAGTTCTTCGCTCCCGGAACGACCGGTCAACTCCTGCACTACGGGTGGGAGATACGTCGCCATCAATGTGGAGATCAGTCCTGCACATACGTTGCAAAGAAAGCAGATGACAAAAGAACTCCACAAGAGGACTCCGATCCTGCCGGAATCCCCTGCCTGTGAAGCCGCCAACTCTCTCGTAATCATCGTAACAGTTGATCAAACGTCACACTTACATAATATATGGCGCCGATGGACGGCGAGCCGTACGCCTGATAGACCTGATTATTAAACAGGTTGTTTGCACCAAGTTTGACTATTGATTTTATCGGCAGGACCTTGTAGCTCACCTGTGCGTCGACAATGGAGAATGCTTCAATCGTCCCCGGACGCATCTGATTGAATGTGCCGTACCATTCGTATGTATCCTGCCAGCGCCACGCGATGTTAAATCCAATGTTGTCAGTGACCCTGCTGTTTCCAAATGTTACTGCTGTTTTATACTTCGGTGTGTTAAAACCAGGTACGTTATTGGGATTCGCATCTTTGATATCAAATGTCGCCAGCGTCACGTTCGCACCAACGCGATAGTTTTTTGGCATACTGTACGTAAGACCGAGTGTGGCCCCTTGCGCAGTTACAACATCGGATGCATTTGTATAGAGTTGATACAGGTGACTATCGCCATTAAGGAGATCCATGGCAGCTGCGGGATTAATTGTTCCGTCTTGTGCCAGCACAGGGCTTTGTGGTTCCATTACAACCTGGTTCAGAAGAAAATCAGTATAGCTGGAGAAGTAGTAATTTATATCGACAACCAGGTTGTTGTTCAGCATTCCCTTGTAACCAATTTCAAATACCTTGACACGCTCAGGTTTAATGTACTCCACGTTTGATTTCACAAGCAAGTCTTTCGCCGCCATTACAGCGTCCTGTGGTGATGCACCGCCTTCCATTGCCTGCTGGAATGCGCCGAAGAATGGTCCAAGTGACGCTGTTGTGAATGAGTTTTGATAAACCGTCATGCCTTCGCTGTTGGCAGGAACACCACCAAGAATGGTTATCGGACCAGCATTCAGTTTAATATATTGGTCACCGGGAGTTGGGTTTCTGAATCCCGTCTGATAAGATGTCCGGATGTGATGGTTTTCGGCGATGGTATAGACAGCAGAAGCACGTGGTGTAAAGCGCCCGTCAAAATTTTGGTTCTTGTCGTAGCGTACGGAACCGGCAAGTTTCAGCTTTTCATTCAGCAGTTTCTTGCCCAGTTGTACGAACGCGCCGTATTCATCGATAATGATGCTCCCGCCCTTGTCGTCGAACAATGTACCGTTGGTAAACATATCATATCTTCTGAAGTTTCCTCCGGCGAGTAGCTCAACCACTTTCACGGCATTTGTAAAATCGTATTGTCCTTCAACGTGATATAAACTGCTTTGACTCAGAATACCCGCGCCACTAAGCCCCTGTGTTTTGATGAGGCGCTCCTTTTGTGCATTGAACTCAGGAGTGCCGGGAAGAAACCTGCCTTCATCCGCAAACGCCCTGGCTGCAGCGTGATTTGCGGGAGTTACACCGTTGATGTTTCCGAGAAAAGCTTCTTCGTATCGCGTGAACCACATATCGTCCGCCTCATTTTCCGGAACGATATTTCCGTCAAGATCGCGGACCCATGTCTTGGTAATCAATTGACCAAGCCCTTTTGCGTTATAGGAATCGTGCGAGTCTTCGATAGTTGAGTAGGCGCGGATAAAATAGTTCGCACCTTTCAACTCCAGCCTGTGTTGCTGAAGGGTGAAATTGTTAATCGAGAAGCGATTGCTGCCTGTGTAGTTGGCTGTACCTTTTCCAAAGTTGTATTGGTAACTGGCTACCATGTTTGGCGTGATGCGGTAGTGCAGGGCGCCGTTTAACTTCAGGCTGTACACGTCGTAATCCGTTACGTCGCGTTCCTCATACCCCGTTCTCGAAACACGACCAACGCCTTCTATTGTACGCGCTTCGTCGTCGCCGTAAATGTTAAGCGCATTTCTTGCCGGATTGTTAGCTCCTCGTTCGTTGGGAGGCGTACCGGGATCCACATCTGTATAATCGGTTGCGAAAAAGTCGAGTCCCGAAAAGTATGAAGCATTTACCTTGAAGGCGAATCGGTCACCAAAAGCCTTCGCGTAACGAATGGAATAATCGCCGAGCAAGTGAGGGTCCGCATATTCTTCTCTTATGTGGTTCAAGCCGACCTTTGCCTGTGCACTGAGGCCCTGATATTGAAACGGATCTTTCGTCCGCATCATGAGTACACCATTAAAAGCAACGGGACCGTAGAGCGCAGAAGCGGCGCCGGGGATAAGTTCTGCACTTTCCATATCAAGGTCTGAAGACCCAAACAAGTTGCCGACCGCGAAGCCAAGACCGGGCGTTTGATTATCTACACCGTCAACAAGTTGCAGGAATCTGGAGTTTCCTGTGTGATTAAAACCACGGGTGTTGATTTGTTTGAACGTGAGTCCACTGGTCACCATTTCGACACCTTTCAGATTTTCAAGAGCGTCATAAAAGGAAACTGAAGCAGTTTGCTGAATGTCACGCAGATCCATCTTCTCAATACTTACCGGCGATTCGAGAATGCTTTCCTCGACACGGGATGCCGAGACGACAACTTCATCCATGAGCTCGCGCGATTCTGAAAGTTGAATGTTGAGAGCACCGGAACTACCGTTGACTTCGACTTCCTGCTTTTGGAAACCGACGATAGAAACAACGATCGTGATTGGAAGGGACTGATTTGTACTGAGTTCAAATTTACCGGACGCATCCGTGACAGTACCAGCAATTCTGCCTTTAATGACAATGTTAGCGCCGGCGATAGGATTGCTTTGCTCGTCCGTCACGACTCCACTGATTGTTGTTGATTGACTTAATGCGCTCGTGAACGAAAGCACGAGCAGAAACAGTAAAGAAAATTTCATTTGGGTTAGGGTGTTTGGTTATCGTTTCTTGAGGTGATCGTATCCCTCCGGGAGACGTCTGTATCCGTTGGTTACAAGGCGTTCAGCAAGACTGTCGTAATAGGTATCTGTGTCCGGAAGGCGTGTTCCGAGCCCGTCGACATAGCGGTTGTAGAGACAAAAGAGTGCAGCGATCAGTACAGTGTCGTGGATTTCTATATCCGTCGCGCCTGCATTTTTGGCGCGGGCAATTGATTCGCCGGTGACTGCCTGACCACTCTGTTGAAC
>JAEZDW010000458.1 GCA_023417955.1 Bacteroidota bacterium | reverse complement strand
GGGAAAAAGTGCAGAAGGGAAAAAAAGACACGAAGACATCTTTGGTCATATCTGACGCAGCGGGTGCAAAAAATTCTGACGCAGCCGCCGGGGACCACGCTGCTTTGCAGTAAATGCTTATCTTCACCATCTGAAAATCAAATCTTTTACCTATGAATTATCGTGTTCTGGCATTGGCATTTACCGTACTTATTGGCTGCAAGATGAGTGATCAAAAAGCTACGGAAAACAACGAAACGTCTGAAAACAGGCTTGGCTCAATAGAACGCACCGATCCCGCTCTTGATGAACTCGTTGGCAAAGATGTGGTCATCGAAATAATTGGCGAAGGCTATGAATGGAGCGAGGGCCCTGTATGGGTGCCGCAACATAAGATGTTGCTGTTTTCGGATGTTCCGAAAAACATTGTTTACAAGTGGACAGAAGAAAAAGGTGTAGAAGAATATCTCACACCCTCCGGCTACATGGGTGAGGGCCAATACTCACGTGAACCCGGAAGTAATGGCCTGGCCTTGTCGAAGGACGGAAAACTTATCCTTTGTCAGCATGGTGACCGAAGAGTCGCCGCGATGGAGGCACCACTTTCAGATCCCAAACCTGTATTCAGCACGCTTGCAGATAAACATGACGGCAAAAGACTAAATAGCCCCAACGACGTGGTTGTTCATAGCAGCGGTGAGTTGTTCTTTACGGATCCGCCCTACGGCTTACCGAATCAGGCAGAAGATCCCACGAAGGAAACTCCCTACCATGGGGTCTACAAGATCAGTAGCAACGGCGATGTTATACTTCTGGTTGATTCACTCACACGGCCAAACGGGATCGCATTTCTGGCTGGTGAGCGTAGTCTGATCGTTGCAAACTCAGACCCTGGCAAAGCGATGTGGTATGTGTTCGATCTTGATGGCGACAACGCAGTAAATGCCCGCGTGTTCTATGACGCAACGCCCAATTTCAGGAACGGAGAAAAAGGTCTTCCCGACGGCGTTCGCGTTGACTCCAAAGGGAACGTATTTGCTACAGGCCCCGGAGGAATCTGGATCTTTGACGGCAATGGCAAGGTTCTTGGCAGAATACGCCTCAACGGGCCGGCAGCAAACTGCGCCTTAAGCGATGATGAGAAAACGCTCTTCGTCACCGCCGACATGCACCTCCTTCGGGTGAAACTCCGCGACTAATCTCGCCTGACATAGGAACAGGCGCTTCACTACCCGACTGGAACATAATTTTTATGATTCCGCGAAAAGAAAAGGTATGGAGCATCTGTTTTATTTTATGAATAAAGACTTCTGGCAATCGCCGTGGCTCGTGTTATTGTTCACAGCTTCGTTGTTTGTTGTGGTCCTCCTACGATATTTGCTCGCCGCATACATTTACAGCCTGGTAATAACCCGTTGGATCAGGCGCCGACCCATACCTGCCAACCATTCCATGACCCGACAGCAACGTAAGGAAATTCAGTGGGCTGTCTTGTCATCCTTAATCTTTTCGGCACTCGCCGTGGTCACGTGGCTTGCTTATCAACATGGATTGACGCGTATCTATAGCGACCTACACGAGTTTGGAGTGGTTTACTTTGTCTTCAGCATTATTCTGGTATTATTCCTATACGAAACTTATTACTACTGGCTCCACAGATGGATGCATAAGCCGGGTATATTCAGGATCGTACATCGCGTGCACCATCAGAGTATGCACACTTCGGTCTTTACGTCGTTTTCATTTCATCCACTGGAAGCGATCCTACAATTCATTTTCCTACCCGTTTTGGCGATGATAATTCCGGTTCACTATGCTGCGATCGCGATCGTACTTTTGTTGATGACAATTTCAGCAGTGGTCAATCATTCGGGTGTTGAAGTTTTCCCTGACAATTTTGCAACGCACCCCATAGGCAGGTGGTTAATAGGCGCAACGCATCACGACATCCATCACAAAAACTTTCGAAAGAATTTCGGCTTATACTTCACATGCTGGGACAAATGGATGAATACCGAGAGCGAAAAATTCCCTGAAGAGTTCAGCAAGAACGCCAGGAACAATTAGCCGATTTCTATTACGACGTCATCCGTTAAGGGGTGCCCTACGCAAGTGAGCACATAACCCTCGGCGCGCTCTGATTGTGAGAGTCCCTCCTCTTCATCCAGCTTAACTTCGCCAGACAGAGCCTTTCCCCGACATGCTGTGCACAATCCACTCTGACAGGAGTAAGGAAGGTCGATTCCCTGATCGAGTGCCGTCTGCAGAATTGTATCCTCCGGCTGAACGACAAATTTAAATTCCTGGCCATCGTATCGGATGGTAACCTCGCGTGCTTTTAGTTCGCCGCCTTCAACTGCCTGACTATCGGTTTTGTTTTCTTTGTCAATCGTGCCCTGAACAAAACTTTCTTTGAATATTTTCTCCTTTGGAATATTCCTGAGTGCAAGCAGACTTTCGACATTTTTCATCATGCCTTCCGGTCCACACATGAGATACGTTGTGTCAGCTCCCCAATTGGGGATGCGTTCAAAAAGGCGGGTAAGCATATCGTGATTCAAAAGCCCGGAGTAACCCTGCCAGTTCGTGGTCGCGGTGTCAAGAATATGAATCACGTGTAATCTTCCTTCGTGGGATGTTTCCCACTTTTCGAGTTCCTTGCGGAAGATGATGCTTTCCTCGTCACGGTTGCAATAAATAAGGGAGACGATGCTGTCAGGCTCTTGCGTGAGAATGCTTTTTATGATGGACATCATTGGCGTGATGCCGCTACCGCCAGCGAACATTACAAGGTGCCGTTTCCGGTTTGCATCAAACTCTGTTGTGAACTGCCCCATTGGCTCCATAATGCGAATCGTCTGCCCTTCGGCGAGTTGCTCATTGAGCCAGTTTGACATCAACCCGCTTTCAACGCGTTTAACGGTGACCGCAAGATCACTGTCGGTAAATGGCGACGAACACAGCGAATACGCCCTGCGTATTTCTTTTCCGTTGACCGATTGGATTAGCGTCAGAAACTGACCGGCTTTATAGCGAATAGGTGTTGCTGGTTGTTCAAAGACAATGGTAATGGCATCTTTAGTTTCCCGAATCACCTGTTTCACCCTCAAATCATAATAATGTGGCCCGGCAGCGGGCGCGGCGGGCGTCTCCTTCTTCCCTGATTTCTTGAAAAAGC
>JAEZDW010000455.1 GCA_023417955.1 Bacteroidota bacterium | reverse complement strand
TCGCGGTAGCTATTTGTAGCGATCCGAATCTGATTTTGATTTAAATTGATATCCCCGTGAACATAATGTGCCACCGGCCTTGATTTGTCGAGACGGATTGCCTTGTTGATCGAACGTTCGCTATCATTGTGATAGCCACTGAGGTGAAGTATCTTCGCACGTTCGACATTCGCTTCGTAGCTTGCAGGATTAAGATCGAGTGCCTTCTCGATATCTTTTCTCGCCTCCCAGAGTTTATATTGTTTTTTTCGCGCTGCTGCGCGGAAATAGTAGGCCTGCCAGAAATCAGGCGCTTTCGTTATTACATCCGAAAAAGCTCCCTCGGCAATGTCATACTTGTCTTCGAGCAGATTGTTCAAGCCTTCATTGAAATCCGCCTGCAACGCAGCTTCCATTTTCCAATCAACCGGAATTTCCTCGTGCGCCCATATCCGGGCTTTTGAAAATTCCTCGAACGCAGCGGAGAACATTTCACCTTGTCCGTACGCGATACCGGCAACTCCAACCAGGAACAACGAAACAAAAACCCTGAGCATCATCACAACTTATAAGGTTATTAAATCAGGAGAGGGAATACAAAGGTACTCGTAAAAACGACGCAAAAAAAGACCTCCATCATCTCAGCGGGACGCCTTTGGCATTCTGTCTTCTTAATATCAATACCTGCGTTCGCACTACATCCTTCCAAAGAATTCCAGAAATTCAGATTTCCGATTTGGCGCAACGTCCAGTTCGCGATTGTTTTTCATGGTAACGGTACCGCCCTTGCCTTTTGAATATCGAATTACGAATTCGGGATTAATAAGCCATGAACGATGAATGCGAAAGAATGAATGCGCCTTCAGAACATCCTCCACGAACTTGAGTGTGCGGCAGATCAGAAGTTCCTTGCGGTCATCGAAATGAAAACGCGTGAAGTTGTCCACTGCCTCACAATACATTATCGCATTTACCGGTACAACTTCAAATCCTTCCATCGTCGGGAGCATGATTTTCTGGTTGGCGGCTGCACCATTGGATCTGAGGTTCTCCAACAACACCGAAGCGTGACGCAAATAGTCCTCCCGTTGGCGTTCCTGTCGGATTTTTTCGACGGCCCTCACGAGTTCGTCGATATCTATTGGCTTGAGTAAATAGTAAGCAGCGCTTTGATTCAATGCCTGAATACCATAGGAGTCGAACGCTGTTACGAATACAGTCTCAAACGTTACCGGATCAGCCTTTTGCAAAAGGTCGAAACCATTGCCGTAGGGCATTTCGATATCGAGAAACACGACGTCGGGATTGTGTTCGCGAATCAAAGCAAGGCCAGTGCTTACAGACTCTCCAAACCCGCAAACGGACACATCGGGGCAATACCGCGTGAGGTAACCAGCCAGAATTTCGCGGCTGTCTTTTTCATCGTCGACGATTACAGCTTTAAGCATATACTTTGCCTGTTTGAACTACGGGGACATAGAGGGTGACGACAGTGCCGCCATCTTCAGGTATATCGTGAATTTCAACCCTGCAACGGCTTCGGTATACGGAGTTGATGATATCGAGCCGTTCACGAATATTCTTTAGTCCCGTGGACTGATGTTTTTGCTGATTTTCAGTTTTCAACTCTGCAGAGCGTCTGCGGCCGATACCGTTGTCGGATACCGCAATAACAATCGAATCCGCCTGTTGCTCAATTTTTACGGACAGGAAGCCTTTCGATTCCCTGTAACGCAGCCCATGCCACACAGCGTTTTCGATATACGGTTGAACGAGCATCGGCGGAATTTCAACGGTATCACTATTGATTTCATCATCAACGACAATCTCGTAATCAAACTTGTCGCGGAAACGATAATGTTCCAGTTTGAGATAAAGCGAAATGATCTCCTTCTCCTTACTGAGCGGAATAAAGTCAAGTTGACTGTTCTCAAGCACGAGGCGCATCAGACGTGAGAACTCCGTGAGAAATCTGTTCGCCGCACGTTCGTCCTGCTGAGCTACGAAATGATTGACGGAGTTAAGAGCATTGAAAATAAAATGAGGGTTCATCTGGCTGCGCAACGACTTGAGTGCAAGCAACTGATTCGCGGTCCTGCTGGCACGCGCACTCTTGTAAATAAAGAATGAAGTCACGGCAATGATTACGATGATGAGAATCAACCCGTAGATGATCAGCTTCTGGCGAAACACCTGGGCCTGGGCAAGTTGCTCCTCCTGTTTGCTTATCGCGATGTATGATGAAATCTCACCGATGTCGCGCTGCGTTCTTAAAATCTCGGCTCTTTCCTGGACGCGCTTTTCAGCTTCCGCTTCATTTCGGGCAACGGCTTCGCTATACTTCCGGTAAGTGGCAAGCGCGTCGTAGTTGTTTCCATAATTCCGATGAAGCTCAGCCAGCGAAAGAAATGCTTCAGCCTGTTTCGCGGGATCCGAAATTGTGTCGGCAATCAGCGCCGCGTCCCGCAGTTCCCTGAGCGCCTCGCTTGTGTGTCCTTTCGCGATCAGGGTGCTTCCCAATTCAACCTTATCGCGCGCGACCTCACCAAAGTTTTTCACATCCGTATTATAGTCAATGGATGAATTGAGCAACTCAATCTTCTCATCGTAACGCTTTTGCTCGTCGAGTACCTGGGCGATATCATCCTTTGCGCTGCGCATTTCTTTTTCCTGTGCCCGTGGTATGATTCCCGTGTTTGACCGCAGTGTATTCTGACCCTGGCGCAGGTTGCGCACTGATTCTTCAACCTGTTTTGTCCGCGCGTATATACGAGCACGTTGATTGTCTATCCGCGCCTGTTGCAATGGCGAGATGCCGGTCTTTCTCTGCTCAGCTGTCGCAAGAACTTCCAGCGCCTCATCATAACGTTCCTGGCGATAATAGACCTCGGATTCATCAACCGCCGCCTTAACCCGCGTTTCGGAATCGAGGTTCATTGCACGAAGTGCTGCAAGATTTTCGAGAGCCGATGAATAATTGCCCAGCTCAAGATTGGCCTTCGCCAGTCCTGACAATGCAGCGATCACGGGCGGCGCCAGAACCACCTTCAACGTGTTTAGTTTTGTGTAGGCCTGTGAAAAATTATCTCTTGCCAGCTGCCACTCAGCGATACCCAGATTGATTTCACCCATCAACGTATAGCAGCGACTTTCAGCAACTATGTCCTGCCGGATCAGGCTGATGGCCAGCGCTTCTTTAACACGTTCAAGTGCTTCGGAGGGCGACGATTGCTGCAGGGCAGCGGCCTCTTCCAGCAGTGAATTCATTTGGTCAGCAGTTGACTCGCGCTTCAACACGTCATAGCTCGCACTCTTTTTTGCTTTTTGCGAGAATGCGGAGCAGGTAATCAATACGAGTAACGCAACTGTGGCAAGTCGGATCATAATCACTAAAGCCCCAAGTTAATACTTAATTCTTTGACCGTTTTAAGGCGAACTGACCTAAAAAGGCGGGTTGGCGAAGCGAGACGGCCAGTTCACCCGCTGAGGCGGCACCTTCACTAAGTCCTCATATCTAATTCACTTTTTTCACGTGAAGTTTACCAGAAACGAAACCGAATTATGAAAGCTTTAATTGGTAAACACACGCTCACGTATGGATTTGCATTACTCCTTGCCTTGTTTGCAGGAGTCGCAAATGCGAACACGAATTACGAAGACATAGATCCTGACCCGAAAGGTCAGAGCATCATGCTTGCCCTGCTTCTTGACACGAGCAATAGCATGGACGGACTGATCGACCAGGCGAAGTCGCAACTTTGGCGCATTGTAAATGAACTGGCGCAGGCCAAATGCGAGGACGGCACCAAACCCAATATCCGGATTGCATTGTATGAATACGGAAACGACAGGCTGCCTTCATCGGAAGGCTACATCAGACTGGTAAGTCCGCTTACTAATGACCTCGATCTCATTTCGGAGAAACTGTTTGGTCTGAGCACGAACGGGGGCTACGAATATTGCGGACAGGTTATCCGTACCTCACTGCGTCAACTTGATTGGTCTTCATCGAAAGCTGACCTGAAGATGATTTTTATTGCGGGCAACGAACCGTTCACGCAAGGCGAAGTCCCTTACAAAGTTGCATGCGAGCTTGCACGTGAAAAAGATGTAATCGTAAACACAATCTTTTGTGGTGACCATTCAGAAGGTGTACGCACGGCCTGGAAAACCGGTGCGGATATCACGGGTGGAACGTACATGAGTATTGAACAAAATCGTCGTACTGTTTATGTGGCCACACCCTATGATGCACGAATCGACGCGCTTAACGATGAGCTCAATCGCACATACCTGTACTATGGCTCGCACGGCAAAGCGAAGAAGGAACTTCAATCTACCCAGGACCAAAACGCTGCATCTTACGGCCAGGCGAACAAAGTAGAACGGGCGATATCAAAATCAACATACGCGTACAAGAACAGCAGCTGGGATCTGGTTGATGCAGCCCGTGACAACGAAAAGGTGATTACTGAAACGAGTGAAGAGCAGTTGCCTGCCGAGATGAAGGGAATGACCGTTGAGCAACGCAAGCAGTACGTCCAGAAAAAGAGTTCGGAGCGCAGCAGAATTCAAAAGGAGATTCAGGACCTCAGTGTAAAAAGGCAGGAATACATCAAAGCAAACACGAAGACTGAAAACACTGCCATGTTAGACAAAGCGTTGATTGACGCGATCAAGAAAGAGGCGAAGTCGCGGAATTTTTCATGGTAGTGTAACCGTTGGCTTAATTATGTTCTGCCGGGCATCGTGGTATCGATCGTCCGGCAGTTCTTTTTAGTGCGAGTCTCCTTCCCGATCCCGACGGCGGCGACGGCGTATGAAGACGTACAGCACGATCATCACCAACGGGATTCCAATATAAAGAAGGATGTTAGTCGGATTTGAAAAGTCAACGGGTTCCGACTGATGGGGTATGTCGCGCGGAATCTGCGCGAAGGCGGCGCCCGAAATAAGTAAGCAGGTAAAGACCAGAAATGTTTTATGCATAAATCCAACGACTAAAACCGTATGCCGGCCAATCGGGTGAATGCCAAGTTCCTGGTTTGTGGTATATTTGTTGTCATGCTCTTAAAAAACGGCGACTCATGACCAGGATCGCAGTCCTCTTTCTACTTGCAATAGTCCAATGCCCGGCGTTGGCACAATTTTCAGGAATCGAACCGGAAAACCCTTTACCGCGGGCCGGACAATCGGTAAATCTGCTCATTACGCTGGACAAAAAAGACCTTTCGCTTCTTGACCGAAAGCAGGAACTCACCGGTGAGGAATCCAACACGTTGCGATCAAACAGAGTGGGTCGCGGCTCATTAAGAATTACAGAAGTCTTTAAAGACACTGGCAACGTGGTGATAGGGCCCTTCACGTTTGTAATCGGAGGCGACACGTACACTACGAATTCCATCAAACTCAACGTTCGCCCACCCCTTCCTGACGAAGTCCGTGAGGGACTTTGGATAAGCACCCTTCGTCTGAACAATCAGTATTTCATTGTCGTCGAACAACGCATTCCTAATTCATTCAAACGCGACCGCAGTGATCCGAATACCATTACTATCAACAGCGCCGATGCCAGCTTTGCCGAACTCGACACAGACAAGTTGTATGGTCACGGGCTTGAACTGATCTCCAGTAGCGAAAGTACCGACAACCGGTTTCTCGGCAAAGACACCAACACCGGGGTAGTCTCCTATAAGGTGACATCGTACAAATTCAAAGCGTTAAGAAACTTCAGTGGCACACTCAGGATCGACCGTTCTTTTTTTCAGGGATTACCAAAGTCGTTACGGATCGAGGAGGCGATACTCAGGTGAGGATTAAAGGCTATGATCCCGAAGGAATCATAACCTTGTAATTGAAAGGGCCCTTAATGCCTTATAGGGTGATCAAATATATTGCCTGCCCGACGAGAGGGTCAACCCCATTTTTCAGGTTTCAGTCAAGCACCATTTTTATAGCGTAGACATTATCGTGAGAACAATAACTATGAAACAATTAAGACGAACAATTTCCACAACTTACAAGGCCCTTTCAGAAGTACGAGTCTTCCTGATCATTGCAATAGCAGCATTAACTTTCGCGTGTGAGCAGCAGAAGAAGGAAGAACCTGCCTCCATAAATTTGTTTAATGGCAACGACCTGCGCGGATGGCATATTGACGTTCCGGCGCTGGCTGATGATCCAAGCCTCCAGGTACCCTTTCTTGTAAGAAAGAACATGCTGGTCAGCCTCGGTAATCCGAACGGCCACCTTATTACTGATTCCACCTACGGTGACTATCGCCTTGAAGTGGAGTACCGCTTTCCCGGAGCGCCCGGCAATTGTGGTGTACTCGTACATGCCTCTGACCCGCGGGCGCTTTATGGAATGTTTCCAAAATCGATTGAAGTGCAGATGATGCACGAAAACGCCGGTGACTTTTGGTGTATCGTCGAAGACATCGAGGTTCCGGAAATGGAGTCGCGGCGCGGCCCGCGTGAAAACTGGGGTACAGTCGACGGTAAGGAGCGCAGAATCATCAACCTCACCGATGGATCTGAAAAACCGCTCGGACAATGGAATAAAATGACCATCGAATGCCTCAAAGATACGGTTAAGGTCTGGGTTAACGACGACCTCGTCAATTATGGTTACAATGCAACGGCGACCAGCGGCATGATCGCTATCCAGGCAGAAGGCGCCGAAGTCGAATTCAAAAAAGTCGTCCTCACTCCCATCACAGCCCTGACCAAAGAAGAAGAGTAAATTCTTCATTACATAGCAGCCGTTTTTAAGCTGATTTCGATCAGCCGAACGGCGACTATCATCATTGATCTGAATGAAGGTCAGGTGCAAACTTAGCCTTCATGCAGATTCGTTGTCTTGTCCTCTCGTTTCTGGCTTGTCTATTCTTATGGTCGTGCACGTCCGATGACCCTGTTGCCTTTGGGTCAATTCGATTTGACGTCACACATTTCGCATACAGCGAACCACTGGAGTGGAAGACAATGAAATACGTGAACGCTGCCGGAAATGAATACGAAGTAACGGAAGCGCAGTGGTTCATTTCTGATGTTTACCTCATCGACGCAGGAGGCAATTCACGCAGGCTCTTCCTATCGCAGAAAGCGTGTTACATTGATTCAAATA
>JAEZDW010000451.1 GCA_023417955.1 Bacteroidota bacterium | reverse complement strand
ATGTTTTGGATTAAAGTTTGGCGAACCGGCTATAAATCCTGCTCCCCTTTTCAATGATAAAGGTAACCAAACCAATGGGATACCAAAATCGATCGGCGGTTTAAAGCCATTCCAAAAAAAATGGCGCCTGTTAAGCGCCATTTCTGAATTCCATTCACATGATCTGCATTAGCTGACTTCTTTTTCGAGCTCGTCGATTTTCTGCTGAGCCTCTTCTTTTCCGAGTGAGAGAGACATTTTGTACAGTTCAATTGCTTCACGAATAGTTTCTTTCTTCTTTTTCGGAGCAAATTTAGTTCTGTCTGCTGCAGTCTCAAGAGCCTGTGCCTGAGCGAAATACAGGTCAGCTTGTGTATTCTTTGCAGCCGAGCTGTTCTCTTCTATTTTGGTCTCAAGGTCTGCAATGTCCTGCTCGCGGATCTTGATCGTTTCTGAATTTAAGGCAAGTACCGAATCACGTGCCGAGACAGTTCTGGTCAGGCTTGCGTTCTCCGTACGGAATTTTTCAACCTCTTCCTGAAGAGCAGCGATTTGCTGCGAACGCAGTTCAAGGTCAGCTCTCAGACGCTTGATGGTAGCAGCGGTCGAGCGGTTCTTCTTAACTGTAGTTTCAAGTTCCGCAAGCTTGTTCTGAGTTTCCTTGATATGATTGTTAATGCTGATCAGCCTGTTCTTGTAGTCCTTGTAAGACGTACCTTCAACAACGTCCGCGCGCAGCAACTGGCGACTTGCATCGATTGAGTCGATGAGTGCACCTACCTCTTCAAACTCCTTGTTTGTTTGTTGACTCACCTGCAGTTCAGTGCGCAGGGAATCCACCTGGGATTGCAGGCGTTTCTTTTCTTTGTCTTCACAACCCCAGATCAGTGCGATCACGGGTAATACAAATAATATCCTCTTAGTCATATGAATGTGGTGTTTAAGTTCACCCTATCCTGTTCAAAAGCGGGGCGAGGGAATGCTGTGGAGACATGTCGATCGACGACAGGCCTTAGCAGGAGTTTAATAGCATGCTGGATCGATGGATCGATCGGCCAAAAAATTGAAAGCAAAATTTTATGTGGAATTATTCAGCAGACTGGTGAATTAAATTCAACCATTTTGCCCGATGAATTGCGGAATGCGACGACAGGTGAACAGCGGGAAGCTATCTGGTTTTGTCAGCAAGGAATTTTCCGAGCGCTTGCCCGGCCCTGGCGTAAGCGTCCTGCAGGCGTGCCCCCGTCTCAAAATCGAAGCCGAAGTCGTCGCGCCCCGGGCTTTTTGTAATCTCAATACGAGCGATAACATTATTTGGATTTGCCGCTTCAACGATGACCGCTTCGGCATCAATGAACGCCCCTCTTCGTACTACACCCACGTTAAAACCGGGTTCCGTTCTAGTAGTCCGGATTGTCAATTTGTATGGACTGCTTTGGTCAAGGTTTGAGATTCCATTGGAATGTTTGGTAAACAATGTATTGAAATGCGGCTCAAACCGGTTCTTTCTATCCTCTTCCCACAGAAGTGCCCATTTGTCGCCACTGCCAGGTTCCTTCTCATTCATCTGAGCCTTTTTTTCTTCAACATAGACCGGCTCATCCTTGTCTTTACCCACAACCATTGGAGAGTACGTGAATTCCGTGTTGAGGGACTTTACGCCCTTGAGTTTTTTCAAGTCACCTTCAACGAGTTTGAGTTTTTGTGCCTGGCTTCCGCCGATGGTCAAGAAAGATACGATGGCAAGGAAAACGATAGTTTTCATTCATTCTGGATTTTTCTATTCGTGAAGAAACGTCATTTTCAGCTGAAATTTATGCGCGGGCGATTTTTTTTATTCCTGAAATGCGTCCCACTATCGCGTTCGGATTATTTTTGAAAAAAACTAGTCGTATGCAACGTGTCTTCATAGTGGTGTTTCTGGTATGCTCATCCTTCAATACTGTCTACGCGCAGTTCGCGAACGTGAAACTCGATGAACACACTGCAGATAACCTTGCGTATGAACCTGCAGTAGCTATTAACCCGAAGAACCCCCTAAATATCATTGCAGCATCGTCACGCGATAACGTCTACTACACGTTCGACGGAGGCAAGACCTGGAAGAACAGCAAGCTCACGTCGTCATCCGGCGTTCTCGGTGAGCCCGTACTCACCGTGGATGCCAAAGGAAATTTTTACTATTTCCATTTGTCGGGAGGTGATGAGAATGCAAATCCCGATGCAATTATTTGTCAGATATCTTCTGATGGTGGTATTACCTGGGATGGTGGTTCTCAGGTCGGTACTACCCCGTCAAAAAACCCGCATAAACCTCGTGCATGTGTAGACCCAAAGGGAAACATTGTGCTGGCATGGACAGAGTTTGACAAATACGCCGAATCCGATTCAACGTGCCAGTCGAACATAATGATCACCACGTCTTCAAACGGGAAAAAATGGAGTAAGCCAGTCAGGATTTCCAATCGCAACGGAAGCTGCCTTGACGACAACAGTTCTCCGGCTGGTGCAACACCTGCCACAACGGATGACAAGAAAATCTTTGTTGCCTGGGCTCACAATGACAAACTTTATATTGATCGTTCATTCGACAATGGCGGCATGTGGTTGTCGAACGATATTGAGGTCGCCACACAACCGGGTGGATGGAGCCTGAAAATACCGGGGCATAATCGCACCAATGGGTTACCGGTCCTTCAAGTCGACCGTGGTAAAAGACAAAGCAGTGGTCTGCTATACATCGTATGGGCAGATCAGCGGAACGGTGAAGACGATACCGATGTGTGGTTTATGCGCTCAAACAACTATGGAGACTATTGGACATCACCACTGAAAATCGGAGCCAGCGAAAAAGCAACCCATCAATATCTGCCCGGAATGGCTGTAGACAATACATCAGGCCATATCTACATCGTGTATTATGATCGCAGCGCGTATGACGATTCCCGTACCGATGTAATGCTGGCTTATTCGACTGACTTCGGGACGTCTTTCAAAACCGTTAAGGTTAATGAAGAACCATTAACTCCCGATGAGGGCGCTGCATTCGGAGACCATCTCAGTGTCGCAGCGCACAAGGGTATCATCATTCCCGTTTGGACCCGCATGGACAATGGGGTCACCAGTGTCTGGACCGCTGTGCTCCGGCATGAGGATCTCGGTAAATAAACCCGCTGGCATGAGGCTTTAAGGAGTCTGTGCATTATGAAAATGCTCGGAATTATCCTTATTGTGGTAGGTGGTCTGATGACCATCTTTACCGGATTTAACATCATTACAAAAGAAGAGGTAGTTGATGTAGGTCCGCTTGAGATTAACAAGGAAGAGAAAACACCTGTGGCGTGGTCGCCGATTATCGGCGCAATTATCCTGGTCGCCGGTGTTGTAATTCTTGCGACGGGAAAGAAGCGTGCTTAAGCGGTTACACTAGCTCTGCACGGATTGCTGTTGCTCCTGCGCGACACTGCGTAATGCCGCGGCCAGATCCTCTGCGTGTTGAGCACCCGAAATACCGTACTTATTTTGAATGATATAGAACGGTACGCCGGTGATGCCAAGTCGGCGCAGTTTCTCCTCACTGGCTTCAATCCGTGCAGGTGCTTCTGCATCTGCAAGTACCGCCTCAGCGCGATCTTTGCTCATGCCCGCATTGGTAGCCAGCTCAACAAGCTTTTCCTCGCTTGTCAAGTCAGTACCGTTGACGAAGTACGCAACATAAAACTGCTCCAGCAGCCGGTTCTGCACCGAGCTGTCTGCAGCGGATTCAATCAACATATGCATTCGTCGCGTATTGGGCATGATTGCCTGGTGTCCAAGACCAAAAGGAAGGTCCTCATCCCGCGCCACACTCGTCACACGTTCCAACATTTGCCGATATACATCATCGCCACCGAATTTCGACGAAAGATATGCCTGCTGGTCCACACCCGAAAGAGGTATATCGGGATTCAGTTCAAACGGGAGATAACGAACATCAACGGAGAGTTCGTTTTCAACTTGACTGAGCGCCTGAATCAGACGATGCCTGCCGATGTAACACCAGGGGCACACAATGTCGACAACCACATCTATGCTGATTCTGCTTTTCATACATTATCCGTTTTGCTTGCCTAACGTCGTTATCTGTGGGAAAAGTTCATACCCGCACCTGTTTTTGCGGCATGATGACTTATTGAAACCTTTATATTACTTTTGTGCTTCATTGAAAGCATAACCTCGAACAAATGACTGTCGACGAAAAACTTAAGTTTAAAGTTAAAGACCTTTCCCTCGCGGATTGGGGAAGAAAAGAAATCAGACTGGCTGAGGCGGAAATGCCCGGCCTGATGGCATTGCGCGAAGAATTTGGTAAGCAAAAGCCTCTTAAAGGCGCCCGGATTGCCGGCTGTCTGCATATGACAATTCAAACCGCCGTGCTTATTGAAACCCTTGTTGAGCTTGGCGCTGAAGTAAGCTGGTCTTCATGTAACATCTTTTCAACTCAGGATCACGCAGCAGCTGCAATTGCCGCAGCAGGTGTTCCTGTTTTTGCGTGGAAGGGAATGAATGAAAAAGAGTTCGACTGGTGTATTGAACAGACGCTGCATGCCTTCGAAGGCGGCAAGCCGCTGAACATGATACTTGACGATGGGGGTGACCTTACCAACATGGTACTTGACCGGTTCCCGGAACTTGTTCCCGGAATAAAAGGTATCTCGGAAGAAACTACAACCGGTGTGCATCGCCTCATTGAAAGAATGAACAATGGCAAGCTTCCATTGCCGGCAATCAACATCAATGACAGCGTAACAAAATCGAAGTTCGATAACAAGTATGGCTGCAAGGAATCCTGTGTCGATGCGATTCGCAGAGCGACAGATGTAATGATTGCAGGTAAGGTAGCAGTCGTCGCAGGATATGGTGACGTAGGTAAGGGATCTGCAGCTTCATTGCGTGGAGCAGGTGCCCGCGTTATTGTAACTGAAATCGATCCTATCTGTGCACTTCAGGCTGCAATGGACGGTTATGCAGTTAAGAAAATGGACGACGCCGTTAAAGAAGCGGATATCGTTGTCACTGCAACTGGAAACTTCAATATCGTTGTCGATCGCCACTTCAAATCAATGAAGGACAAGACCATCGTTTGTAACATTGGTCACTTCGATAATGAAATCGACGTTGCCTGGCTGAATAAGAACGCGCAGAAGGATACCATCAAACCTCAGGTAGATATTTATACCCTCGCTAATGGCAATCAGGTTATTCTTCTTGCTGAAGGAAGACTCGTTAACCTCGGATGCGCAATGGGCCACCCTTCATTCGTGATGTCGAATTCATTCACAAACCAAACGCTCGCGCAGTTGGAGCTGTGGCTGCATTCCGACAAGTATGAAAATAAAGTGTACATGCTGCCCAAGCATCTCGATGAAAAAGTTGCGCGTCTTCACCTGAAGAAAATTGGCGTTGAACTGGATGAGTTGACTGAACCTCAGGCAAAATACATCGGCGTGGAAGTAAAAGGTCCTTTCAAACCTGATTACTACCGCTACTGATTTTTGTAATGATGCATATTCAAAAGCCCCGGTGTATAGCCGGGGCTTTTTTTATTTTTTGATATTATTTTTATTTCTCCTGCAATCGGCGGACTACCTTCTATGTTTCGTCGACATAAAGTCGGGTCGAGGCCGACTTCTGCATAGGGTTTAAGAGGGGTTGATCCAGGGTTGATCCGCCTTTGAGGGTCTGCAGCTGGATCAACCCTGGATTATCCCTGGATCATCCCTGGATCAACCCTGGAACAACCATAACTAATACCCGACTTTACATCGACTTTACATCGAATGGATAGTGATCTCCTGCCGCAATTGACCTCCTGGGAGGCTTGACCGCGGCATGATTGAGGATAGGATAGGAATTCCGCGGGCATAACAACTTTTATCCATTCCTTTTTTTTTCCCGGACAACAATGTTTTTTGATTTGAAATTTTAGTTGGTGAGACCCGCAAAAGCCCTCGCAAACCATTTGCGTCTTTTTGCGATTTCTTGCTGCAAAAATAAGCCTCCTTAATTCAGAAAGGTAAACATTCAAGTTAGCACGAAACAAACTCGCAGCCTGGGGGCTCGCGACTCGCAACTGAGGCTTCCTCGTTTCAATAGCACTTGCAACCAGCTGCCACAGAACAATACAGCGACCCCCTGAAAAATCAGGGTAATCCGCCTTGTTATCTCGTTTTATACCACCAATGTCGCCTGTGCGAATGGGATGTGACTGCGGTCGATATTGGGATATATCCCGCATTCATCCCGCATTTATCCCGCATTTGACCCGCATTTGTCTCCCCTTATAAATAAGGGGGAATATATGGGAAGCATATACGGTTAATATGACGGGAAAACGGAACAAGCAACACCAGTTTTGTACGCTTTCCAATACGTTCAAATAGAACATTAGACTGTAAAACCATGGCTACTCTTGAGTCGAGTATCAGATTCAAAGGCCACCCGGACCCGTAATGGCTTACCGTTGCCGGGCTCAGACAATAATCATTTCCTTAAGGCGGGGGAATCGGGCGGCTACTCTTAAATTCAAGCGCGTCATCAATTACGATGAGCTCACACCAGGCATGGATCCCGGTTAAGGAAAAAGGCTATTGGACTATGGCCTTCCCCGCAGCAAGGGTGGGGCTACCATACCGCCATCGCTAAACACTTAAGCATCGCTTACTGTCCGGCAAAAAACGGGTTCCCGTTCCGATAGCAACATGACTTTCCTTTCAAATCCTGGAAAGGAAAATCCAAACCTTGTCCGGAGCGAATTCTGAATTCCTCCATGTCGGAATTCTTCCATGTAGAAGTGTGAAATCATTTACCGGGCTTCGTTTTTTGAACGCGGAAAAAGTGTACAATACAAGCCGCATAACTGGTTTTTAATCCCATTCTCATTTTCCCCGGATAACAATGATTTGAATGTTCTATATTCATGGTTCAATGACAATGAACATGAAGAAACTTTCCTGGCTTGTACTAAGCATTCTCATGCTCACCATGCAGGCACATACTGATACGGGGGTAGACTATGATGTTGAAAATATCGAATTCATCTGCATGAAGACGCATAAAGCGACGAATACCTGTCACTTCAACTTTAAGGTCGATGGTGCCAACTATAGGTTCGTTGATGTGGGTTGCAAGTACAATAAGAAGAAGGACGAACTGATTCGCAAGGTGCAGGAAGGAGAGATATTTCTCGCCAAAGATTGGAAGGTTAGTTGTCCCGAGCCGAAGCCTGAATCCGGACTTTGATTTTGCATAAAAGCTGATCCGTATCCGGAGTTCGTCATCGTGCAAAATCCGATAACATGAACACCAGAACAATCTTTACCTGGTCTGTCATCATCGCCCTGGGTGGCCTTCTTTTTGGCATCGACACGGCCGTGATCTCCGGCGCGGAACAGGATATTCAGAAACTCTGGAACCTGAATCTGATTGAGCACGGATTCACCGTATCGATCGCATTAATCGGAACGGTGATTGGAGCTCTCTTCGGAGGATGGCCTACGGATACGCTCGGGCGGAAGCAGACACTACTTTGGATCGCGATTCTCTATTTCGTGTCGGCTGTGGGTTCGGCGGTTGCAATGGACTGGTATACATTCCTGTTTTTCCGTTTTATCGGTGGTCTCGGAGTTGGATGTTCGTCCGTCACCGCGCCCATGTACATCGGTGAACTTGCACCCGCATCGCATCGCGGACGATTTGTCGTGATGTTTCAATTCAATATCGTTTTTGGAATATTGATTGCGTATTTATCGAACTACCTTCTTCAGGGTGTAGGGGAGAATGCATGGCGATGGATGTTGGGCGTGGAGGCATTTCCTGCGGCATTATTTCTTGGGCTGATCTTCATACTTCCCGAGAGTCCCAGATGGCTTGTGGTTCGCCGCGGAGCCGTTGATCAGGCTCGCGAAATACTGCGACGTATAAATCCTGCAACTGCCGATGAGGAACTGTACAACATCAAAGCCGCTCACGAACGGCACGCATCATCATCCGGAAGCAAGCTGTTTTCAGGTAAGTACTCGCTGCCCATCATGCTCGCAGTCGCGATGGCGTTCTTTAATCAGGTTTCGGGAATCAATGCGATCATCTATTATGCACCACGCATATTTGAGTTAACCGGTCTCGGAAAGGACAGCGCACTGCTCTCTACCGCAGGCCTCGGACTGGTAAACTTCACCTTCACACTCGTGGCAGTTAATTTCATCGACCGCTATGGACGCAGGACCCTGATGCGGGTTGGTACGTTTGGATTGATTGCAACGCTTTCTATAGTCGCGTATGCGTTCTACAGTCAGAACTTCTACGGGTATCTGGTCCCGATATGCCTTTTCGTTTATATCGCCTTCTTTGCCTTTTCACAGGGCGCCGTCATCTGGGTGTTCATATCTGAGATATTTCCCACTGAAGTCAGGGCGAGTGGTCAGGCCCTTGGCAGTTTTACGCACTGGTTTATGGCAGCGGTGATTGCGTTTACATTTCCTTACCTCACGGAGGAGCTGCTTGGCGAAGGGAACACGTTTCTCTTATTCGCGATCATGATGGTTCTTCAACTGATTTTTGTATTGCGGGTAATGCCTGAGACCAAGGGAACCTCCCTCGAGAAAGTAGAGCAGGTGTTGGCTGACGACGGAAGCGTGGACGCTTGAGTTCGCTTAACGTTCCTGATTTCGGCACGTTGTTGAAACATTCCACACGGCAGTAAAGATCGATAATCTTAACATCCTGATAATTAATCGTTTCCCAATCAGCGGGTTGGTGGCATTGAGTTATACACCTGAGTCGCAAAAGAACCTTTAATTCCAAACACATGAAAAAACTATGGATTGTACTTGTGGCTGTGGCAGGAAGCGTCACATTTGCGAGCGCTCAGGAAGCTGCTCAGGACAGCGCTGCTACTCAGTCGGAGACCAACATTGCCGACGATCAGTCGTCGGATCAGAAGGCCCAAATCAACGCAGCCGAACTGCCGGATGCGATCAAACAAACGCTCGCCGACCAGGAGTATAAAGGCTGGATCATCAATGCAGTCTATCAGGACCGCAAAGAGGAAACCTATGAAGTTGAACTGAAAAATGGTGCTGATACCCAGACTGTTAAATTCAACAGCGAGGGTCAGCGACTGGATGACTAGTCCATCTGCCGAAGGCGACTTTTGATAATGCGAGAAAGCTGGAAAATATTCCAGCTTTCTTTTTACTTTCGGCCATATGACTATGGCTTCCATTTTACTCATTGAAGACGATCTTACCTTTTCAAGAATTCTCGAAGGATTTCTTTTTAAGCATGGGTACCAGGTCACCGTCAACCATAATGGGAAGGAAGGCTTAAAGACTTTTCAGTCGAAGCCATTTAACGTCGTGCTGCTTGATTACCGGCTTCCCGACACAACCGGTATGGACCTTCTCATCGAAATGAAGAAAATTAATGCGGATGTGCCGGTCATTATCATGACGAGCTTCTCGGATATACGAACCGCTGTAAAGGCTATAAAGCTGGGCGCGCTCGAATACGTCACCAAACCTGTTAATCCGGACGAACTGCTGATGCACGTGCGCGAAGCGGTGAAAAAAGAAAAACCTCTCGTCGCGAAGAAGCGACAGTCAGTCAACGGTCAGTTTGTTCAGGGATCAAGCGAAGCGTCGCGCAAACTCCATGAATATATCCGGCTTGTTGCTCCAACGAACATGTCGGTCATCATTCAGGGTGAGAGCGGAACCGGAAAAGAGTACGTTGCCCGCACCATTCATAATCTGAGTCCTCGTGCACGCGGTCCTTTCGTCGCGGTCGACTGTGGAGCATTATCCAAGGAACTGGCCGCAAGCGAATTGTTTGGTCACGTTAAGGGGTCGTTCACCGGGGCAGTGCAAGACAAGACAGGTCAATTCGAGGCTGCGCACACCGGAACGCTATTCCTCGATGAAGTTGGAAACCTTTCGTATGAAGTCCAGGTGAAACTCCTGCGCGCTCTTCAGGAAAGGGTTGTTCAGCCGATTGGAAGTAATAAGGAGATTCGCATTGACGTTCGCATAATTACGGCGACCAACGACGACCTTTCTGTCAGTGTTCGCCAGGGGCAGTTCCGTGAAGATTTGTTTCATCGCCTGAATGAATTTATGCTGCAGGTGCCGCCGCTGAGAAACAGGATGGAGGACCTTGACGAGTTTCTTCGATTCTTCCGCGAGTCGGCGAACATTGAGCTTGGCAAGAATGTAACAGGATTCGACGAGCGGGTGATGAAATTATTCAAGAGCTATGACTGGCCCGGTAACCTGCGCGAACTCAAGAACGTGGTCAAGCGATCTGTGTTGCTTACGTCAACAGAAACGGTGGACAGCGACGCGCTGCCACTCGAAATGGTGACCAGCGTGCAGTCTGCCAAATCCAGACCGGTTGACTCGCCACCGATTTATGATCTAAAAGCATTGCAGGAAACGCAGGAAAAGGAAATGATCATGAAAACCTTGCAGGAAGTTCGCTACAATAAATCAAAGGCTGCAAGAATTCTGAATATCGATCGCAAGACGTTATATCTGAAGATGGAAAAGTACGGTATTGAATAACCTTACGATTTCTCGGGAACAAGGTCACTGAGTTGACGTACAAGTTTGTCAACTGCCTCGTGATGCCGGTGCAGTTCCGGTTCGAGTTCTGACAACGATAATCCCTTTTCAATCCGGACTTCTGTTTCGCGCAGTTTCAGCGAAAGCGAAAGTACTCCAACTTGTCCAACGCGACCCGCAAGCTTGTGTACAATTTCGCGAATGACATTTCGTTCACCACTTTTTATGGCGTTGTCCAACGTGGAAAGCTCCGCGGTCGTCTCTTCCCTGAATTGTTCAACAACCGAATGAAGTAAATGCTCATCATACAAAGTAATCTTCCGCAATGGCTCAAGGTCAATTTCATCAGTTGATTCATTGATCGGCGTGGCTGCTTTGGATCCAGGCTTGCCAAAACCCAGCAGCTTGACGAGATCGTTTTCGTGGAATGGTTTTGAAAGGACTCGATGAAAGCCCTTATCATAAAGTGCCTGTTTTTCCTGTTCAAATACGTGTGCCGTAAGAGCAACAAACTTCGTGTGCTCACGATATTTTCCAGACAACGCCTGACACAATTCAATGCCATTCATTCCCGGCATTCGAATGTCCATCAGGATGTGAGTGACCCGCGGATCGGGAGTTACCTTAAGAAGGGCAGTCGGGTCGTTGAACAACACGTGTTCAATGCCGTATTTTTTCAGGATCAATCCGCATAACCGAAGAATCATCGGGTCGTCATCAACTACGAGCACAGTGCCAATATCCGGCGAGGCTCGAACTTCATCTTGCGAATCCTGACGTTGATCTGCATCTGCGTCAACACTTCGATCGTAGGTTATAGATATCATGAAGGTTGAACCTCGCCCGGGCTCGCTGTCCACAGTAAGTTTTCCATCCTGCGCTTCAACGAGCGATTTCACGATAGTAAGACCCAGTCCAGTACCTCCGAAGTTTCGCGTAATAGTGGTGTCGGCTTGCTCAAACTGGTTGAATATTTTTTGAATGTCCTCTTTACGGATACCGATTCCCGTATCCATTACTTCAAAGAGACACCCCACTTTGCCATCAGGGAATGATCGTGTCGTTGCAGAGAGCCGCACAAACCCCCGTGCAGTAAATTTTATTGCGTTGCCAAGCAGGTTATAAAGAATCTGACGAAGTCGAAACGCATCACCGGTTAGTGTTACATCAGATGCCTGCTCCATATCAAGGACAAGTACCAGTCCTTTTTTCTCCGCCTGAATGCGCATAGCGGATTCCACTTCGCGAATAACTTTTTTGAGATTGAAGTTTTCGCGTGCAAAGGTGAAGTTGCCCGACGAAATTCTGCTGTAGTCAAGTACCTCATTTACGATATGAAGCAGGTGTTCGGAAGAACTGTGAATAGCTTCGACGGCGTCGTTCCCCTTAGGGTTCTCACTTTTAAGATGTTCTGTAAAACCGATAATTGATTGCAACGGCGTACGGATCTCGTGACTCATGTTCGCAAGGAATCGTTGCTTGATTTTGCTAAGTTCTTCCGCCTCATCGCGCGCTTTCTCAAGTTCCTCCTTGTATAAGCGGGTTTTTGTGATATCGCTCCATATAAAATAGACCAACAACGCGGC
>JAEZDW010000416.1 GCA_023417955.1 Bacteroidota bacterium | reverse complement strand
CTTTTGTTCCCATTACAATGAAATCTGCCCCTATGTCGTCCGCCTCAGCCAGAATCTCATCTACAACTTCACCCGCGCGCGTGACGGGAACGCACGCTATTGAGTCGTATTCGGCGCTGATCGTCTGGCAGATCACTGCAAGAGCTTGTACTGTGTCTAACTTGCTCGAGAGCTGAGCCTGCCCGGAATAAACGTGTAGAAGCGTCAGTTGACTTTGAGTGGCTTTCGCAATTTCTGCACCGTATTCGAGGGCTTGGTTTGCACTTTCAGAAAAATCAGTAGGAACAAGAATCTTCATAGTCTTTGGCGTTGTTCCTCAATAAAAGCATTTTTTGGCAACTACTGAATGATGTTAGTCATTCTTCGAAGAAAGTTCTGGTGATCGAGTTGCGGAACGCGTTTAAAGAGTGCTCATTTCTAATTTCTAATATTTCTAATTTATGATTTTTAATTGTGTGGGACTGCCTCTTCCTCGCGCCGTGCGAAAAAAACTACAACATTCAGGATCGCGAACATTCAAGTTAGCAGAAACCAAACTCGCAGCTCGCAACAGCTCGCAACTGAACCTTACTCATCCCACTAGCAGCCACAGCCAGATGCCAGAAGCCAGCTGCCAGAGGCTATTCCTGCAGCTCGCAACACTTGCAGCTTGAAACTGAATCGCCATGCAACGAACAAATACACATTTCCAAACACGCGTTTCAGGTTTGCAGGTTTCAGGTTTCAGGAAGAATAAACTGCATAACGACATTGCGTGTGCTGGCAATTTCTGATTTGGAAATTTATAATTTATAATTGAGGCGGCGGACATTTAAGTTAGCAGAAATCAAACTCGCAGCTCGAAGCTCGCAGCTCGAAGCTGAAGCGTACTCATCTCACTAGCAGCCACAGCCAGAAGCCAGTTGCCAGAAGCCAGCTTCCCAGTACTAACTTCAGTCCGGCAGTCGCGATTTTGCTCGCCCCGGTCCTTCGCTCGCTGCTGGCCTGCGCACTTGCCGTGCTCAGGATTCGGGGTTCGCTTTTTTAATCTCCTTCAGAACCGTGAACATTCAAGTTAAGACGATCCAAACTCGCAGCTCGAAGCTCGCAGCTCGAAACTGAAGCCTATACATCACGCTAGCAGCCTCAGCCAGAAGCCAGTTGCCAGAAGCCAGCTGCCAGAAGCTATTCTGTGCTGGCGATTTCTAGTTTGGAAATTTATGACTACTGCTTTCATGGTGTGATTCAATGGGAGTTAATTCAATTCAGCAAAAAGGGCATTACCCTAAAGTAACACCCTTTACCTTCTGTTACAACGTCACAAAAGCTTGAAGCTATCACCCCAAATTTTGTGACAGCTCTACCTCAGCGTCGCTGCCATCGAATAATCATTATACCGGTTACCGCGCACCAATCCATAAAGACCATCAAGTTCCGCCATTTCATCGCCAGTTAGCACAATCTTAAGTGCGTCCAGGTTTTCAATAAGATACTTCTCTCTTTTTGTTCCCGGAATCGGAATCACGTCATCACCTTTTGCCAGCACCCACGCAAGTGCTACCTGTGAGGCTGTCGCACTTTTTGATGTCGCGATTTCTTCCACCTTTTGTATGATCTTCCTGTTCGATTCAAAATTCTCTGACTGCATCCGCGGAAGCGAATGGCGAAAATCCTTAGGGTCGTCGATTGTGTTGAACTTGCCGGTGAGTATGCCTCTGCCCAACGGACTGTACGCAACCGTGCTCACGCCAAGTTCCCGGCATTCATTCATGTTTGCTTCTTCGATGTCGCGTGTCCAGATCGAATACTCGGATTGAACAGCAGCAATCGGATGAACAGCATAGGCACGCTTCAACGTTTCACCTTTTACTTCTGACAGGCCGAGGTACCTGACCTTGCCTTCCTTTACCAACTCCGCCATCGCGCCTACCGTTTCTTCGATTGGAACGTTGGGATCAACACGGTGGTAATAGTACAAATCTATGACGTCGGTTCCCAGTCGTTTTAAACTCGCATCGCATGCCTGCTTTACATACTCGGGCTTACCGTTGATACCGAGGAACTCACCATTGGGGCCGCGCATGTTTGCAAACTTGGTTGCCAGCGTCACTTCGTTAAACCTGCCTTTCAATGCTTTTCCGAGCAGAGTCTCGTTATGGCCACTGCCATACATATCGGCCGTATCAAAGAAATCCACACCCAGTTCAATGGCCTTATGAATGGTCCGGATCGATTGTTCGTCATTGAATTCGCCGTAAAATTCCGACATACCCATTGTGCCCAGTCCAATGGGAAATACCTGCAGGTCGCTTTTGCCTATGGTTCTTTTTTTCATACACTTTCTTTTTAGGGTTTGATTGTACACAGCAATGTCTGCCATAACACGATTCAGCATTGCCTTGAATACCTGCAAAAATGGGTTAGGAGCCAGGGGCTGGAACGACCCCGATCAAATAACAAATGACCTATTTCAAATATCGGCGTGTACCGGCACCGTCTTGCGGTACGCACCCGGCGAAAGTTGTGTCTGCTTTTTAAAGAAGCGACTGAAATGCGTTGGCTCACTATAACCAAGTTTGTATGCAATTTCCTTCGCCGACAACGTTGTAGTCATGAGCAGCGACTTCGCCATTAGGAGTGTGCGGTCAGCCAACCAGTCGTTTACCGTGCGACCAGTCTTGCTTTTAATAACGGAGTTGAGATAGTTGGGATGCAGATTCATCTTTTCAGCGAAATCAGCAGCCTGAATTTTGCCAGGGACGTGGCCATTTCCAAGAAGGTTTCTGAACTCAGTTTCGAGCAGTTGTTTGAACGTGGTGACGATACGGGAATTCCTGTTGCCTTCTTCCATCGGATCGTAAGCTGGCCAGAATTTCTCTTTCACCTTGAGCAGTAGCACCTTCACAAGACTGCCCAGTATCTTCGTCTTGTATTCAGAATCGCGATTGAATTCACTTCCTATGTGCGCATACAGCTCTCGAAATTCCACAAAGTCAGCATCATCAAGTATTCTGGGTGCAGCTGTTTCGGCAAGGAGAAACGGGAACTCACTGTAGATGTCGGTGCTTACATATTCCCTGAGAAACCGTTCCGACAACGCCACCAAATAGGCATTCTCTGATTTTTCCAGTTCATAGGCTTTGACATGACCGGGATTTGCAAAGTAGAAAGTCCCGTCATCAAATGGGAACCGCCAGTCGTCGAGACAGTACACGCCGGTACCCTTAATATTCAGGATGAAGGCGAAATAATTTGCGCGCATCACCGGCGATTTGTACGGAAAGTGAGGATGTATCGCCGGAATGCTTAGGAACGTGAAATCAATCTCGTCATCAGCCGGCAGGTTAAGTGTGCGATAAAGGTCCGCTATGTTGTGATGAACAAACATTGGACACCAAAATCGCGAATAATCATCAAGGCTGCAACTTGTCCTGCGCACTGCAGCGCCTGACGCCGTTTTCTTGCATCACGCTGATTGCACCAAAGGTCACACCAACCGCCCCTAAAAAAACCACCACCCGGTTCACCATAAAATGTGTAGATTAAAGCAAAAAAATCTATGAAAACCTTCTTCGTTGCTTTGCTTGCATTATTGATCATTGAAGCCCAGGCGCAGCCCGCCCTGGAGAAAGTATGGGAGACGGATAGTACACTTGCAGTTCCGGAATCTGTTCTCGTTTTTGACGGCGGCCTGTATGTCTCGCTTATTGATGGGCAGCCGTGGGAAGACGACGGTAAAGGTGGCATTGCTATCCTCGACAAAAATGGCAAAGTGTTGAACGCGACATGGGTGACCGGACTGAGCGCCCCCAAGGGTATGGGCTTGTGGCAAAAGAAACTTTATGTGGCTGATGTATCCCGAGTAGCGGTGATCAACACAACCAGCGGCAAGATTGAATCTAAAATCGACATTGAAGGCGCAATGAACCTCAATGACATTTCAATTGATGACAAAGGTGTCGTATATGTTTCAGATTCAAAACTTGGCAACGTACACCGGATTGTAAATGGAAAGCCGGAGCTTTATATCAGCGACCTTAAAAACGTTAACGGTGTGAAGGCAGTTGGCAGTGATCTGTATTTGCTTACTGCGAATGATGTGTTCAAGGCTGACCGTAATAAAAAACTTACAACGGTAGCAACCACCGAAATCGGCGGCGATGGCATTGAACCCGTGGGCAATGGCGAATTTATAATTACATGCTGGCCGGGGTTGGTGTATCACATGGCTAAAGACGGCAAACTTACAACCTTGCTCGATACACGCGAACAGAAAATGAACACGGCTGACATCGGCTACGATCCAAAGCAACGGATCGTCTATGTTCCGACATTCTTCAAGAAGACAGTGATAGCTTACAAATTAAAGTAGGGGATACCTAGTTGCTCCTTCTGGCAAGCTCTAATGCCTGGGTGGTGATATAATACTTCGCGATCATGTTTGGTACTTCCCACTCAGGCATTTGTTTGTTTGCAATGTATTCCAGAAACCTTGAAGTCACTTCCGCAAAATGCGCTTCATGTCCGGTGCGATAGGTATCTGGCACGACCACTTCATATCCTGCATCAACCCGTTTCAGCGTTACTCCGGGATACGCAGCGACAACCTGAGTGAAAGCTACTTCAAGGCTTGAATCATAATCTCCAAGCTCCCCGACAGGTTCGATAAACAGGACGGGTTTGAATCCCGTGTCCTTGTTCTGGCGGATCACGAGATTCGCGCGTGTGCCACGCATGATCGAGTAGTGGGAATCACCTGCGCCTTCAGCGGCTTTGTAATCCCAGATGACGGATACCTTTGCATGAACACCCCTGAGTTTGTAGTTAATCTCCCCGTTGCTGAATACGTTCAATGCTCCGTCCTTAATATCCTTTTGAAGGTAGTCCGGAAACGCGCTTTCTTTGGTGACATCGCGAAACTGATCCAGCGTAAGCGTCGTTGGCCACCGGCGGGCCGAAATCAATTCAACATCCTTTTGATAGTCGATGATTTGTTCAGGGAAGCATGCCCATTGAATCAGATCCACCAGGTGCGTCGTAACATCCACAATTCCGTCTCCTTCCTGGGTAACATCAAAAAACCAGGGTGGCCGAATCAGGGGACTACCTGAAACATATTTGAAAAAGTAGTGAACGCTTTCTTTGGTTACCGCCGGGTCATCAGGCGTACCTTGTTCAAGTGAGCCAAAGACACTTTCAATTTGCGATAAACGTCGCTGAAGGATACTCGTGATTTCATAACGCTCGGTCATGATATCATAAAGCAACACGCCTTTCTCCTTCGCGATCTTAAAACTGGATTGAAGCAATTCAAAGTCGCGCGGTTCGATAGCCATAGGCTTATCCGCCAGTACGTGAAATCCATTCGAGACAGATTCGTTAATGTAGCTTCCCTTGTGTTTGTTGTTACCCGCAATGACGACGACATTTCCCTTCTTCTCGCTAATCATCTTTTCAAGAAAATCCCCGCCGGTATAAACGACTTCATTCCATGACGTAGGATTTTCAACACGTGCATTAAAATTCTTTATCCGGTCGAGATGGAGTTTGAGATCATTGCCGTCGGGAGCATATACATGTACTGTACTGTCAATTTCAGGATACATCGACTTCTGAACGAGCGCCGCGTGAAAGTGGCCCGGATCGATCGTGATCAACTTTATTGATGGTGCATAGTCATTAGACGACTCCATTGGCTTACCTGCACATGCCAGGCAAAGGAAAGCAATTGCGAAAGTACGGCAAAGTCTGTTGAGCATGATTATTCAAATTAAAAAGAGAAAATACCCACACGCGTTGTCTGAATATTGAATTGCAGAACGGCATTCATCTATCTGTGCTTTCTGTGCTTTCTGTGTTGTCTGTGCTGTCTGTGAGCCCCAGCATCACTTGATCACATAAGGCTTCCGTTGCTTGCGCGACAGCATCTTATTCGCCTCTTTATCCTTAATAAACTTTTCTTTATCGGGATCCCATTTCAGCTTCCGGCCAAGCTTCATCGCAATATGGTGCAGGAGGCATGCAGAGCACGAACGATGCGCTATTTCAACAGGAGCAATAGGCTCTTTTTTGTCGCGGATGCTTTCAAGCCAGTTACCGTGATGATTATTGCTCCTATAGAGGTTAATCTCACTGGCACCAATTTGCGACTGTATTATCTTCGGATCGCTTGCTTCGAGCGGTTTTGTTTCCCCCGCAACGGGGTCGGTCGCCGTAGCGCGATAGTTCCCGCGTGTCACGAAAATCCAGCCTTCGGTACCTTCAAACTTGATCCCGTTCGGGATTTCATTGCTTACAATCATGTGCACACCGTTCTTGTACAGCGCCTCCGTTCGGAAGATACCATGCACGTCCCAGAGTCCGCTTTTTGGAAACTCGGCACGACCCCAGATTTCAATTGGGCCGGTAAGTTCAGTATCCATACCCCAATGCGCGGAATCAATATGATGGGCGCCCCAGCCTGTAATCATGCCTGCACCGAATTGCTCACAGCGCAGCCATCCCGGACGATCATAACTATTTTGCGGATGCACGCGATTCTCAGTGTAATATACCTCCGGTGTCGAGCCCAGCCACATATCATAATTAAGATTGGAAGGCACTGGCATTTCCGGCTCATCAGGTCCTGACGGATCGCCGGGCAACCCCACGTACACCTTTTTCAATTGACCTATTCTGCCGTTCCGAACAAGCTCTGCCGCATAGCGGAATTGCTCCGAAGAACGTTGCTGACTTCCAATTTGAAATGTGACTTTCGACTCCCGGACGACATCGCTCAAGATTCGTCCTTCCTCAATAGTGAGTGAGGTTGGTTTTTGAAGATAAATATGTTTGCCCGCTCTTGCCGCCGCGATTGCAATCAATGCGTGCCAGTGATCAGGTGTACTAATCACCACGGCATCGACATCCTTGTTTGTAATCAACTCCTTGTAGTCGTGATACACCTTTACGCCTTCGAAAGGTTTACCGTTTTTAACGGTATAGTGATTATTCACGAGAACCCTGGCATCTTCCGCGCGTCTTGTATCGAGGTCGCACACCGCCATAAGCTGCGCGAATTCATGTTGCCATACTCCGGGCATGTCATGTATGCGTGAAATGCGTCCTGTGCCGATAGCTGCAACGTTGATCCTGTTGGAAGGAGCATTCTTTCCGAAAACAGACGCAGGCACGATCGCAGGAAAACCCGTGACCGCGAGCGAGGTGACTGCCGCAGCCTTTGCCGACGTGCCAAGGAAACTACGACGTGAAATTTTTTCTTTATTCATGATGGAGTGCGAGTAGTCCGTTATTTGATAGTAAAGACAGGAGTATTTGCAAAGTTCTTCCACGCGGCTTCACTCATTTCCTTGTCGAAATCACCATTGAAAACAAGTAGCCTGTACGTAAGCGAGTACGTTTTGCCAGGTTCGATCACCCAGTCGCGATCCTTCGTCGGATTGAAGTTCGCGAACATATCTCCGCGCTTGTACTGATTCTCCGGCCAGATGCGAAGTGGTTCAGGATGGTTGTAGTTCGCAGGCGAAGACATCATCACAACACCGGCGTTAACGCCATCCACTGTTCCCTGCACGAGGCACCATTTTGCCCGCGACCCATCCGCATTTTTGCGCGAACTGCCTTCTGAGGTCAATACAGAGCTGTTTTGGTTGTCCCATTGCTCCGTGGTCCGCCACCCAAGTCCCGCGTAGCGGTATTCCAGCAACGTCACCGGTTTGGTGGTCGCGCACGTCATTTCAATATTGATATCTACGATGTATGCGTTTGCCTCCGGTTGATAAACAGTGACGGTTTGAACCTCATTCATAATGACCTGTTCGCCTTCTTTTTTGAAAACGACATGTTCATGCAACGAACTATATGAACTGAAGACCGGTCCTTCTTCAATCGCTTTGAAGCCGGCGAAGCGTACGGTACCGTGTTTTCTGTTTAGATTCCAAAGGTCGACGGTATCGCCGTCAAACAAAATGTGCGTCCAGGGGTTCCAGATACCGTAATGGTGGTAATGATCAGGGGGCTGAATGCGTGTCAATACCTGTCCTTGTGGTGACCATAATGGATGTATGAAAGCACTGCGTTTAAAAACAGTATCCACGCCGGCAGGAGGGAACAACGTTTCGTATCGGTATTGCAGGAGGTTCTTACCGTTTGAACTTACAAGAAGGTCGCCGCTCTTTTTTTCGGCGCGCATTTTTGCAACGGAAGGACTAAGCGGTTGTTGAACAAGTTGAAAATTACGTTTGCCTTTGAACGGTGCGGGGCTAAGGAGGAATGTATAATTTCGCTGCGGTCCATCCTGATGTGATTGAACCGGAATCGTGACTTTCTTCTTTCCGCGGACTTCAATCAGCACGAGTTGTGCATCCTGTGCTATGGATTTGTTCAGACTAAACTGAACAGGGAAGGAGTGACCCTGGTCGGGAAGGTTTTCGAATTGAAGAGTCGCAACAGATTTCTGCGCATCGACGGAGGCGCTGGCGATTAAGAAAGCGAGGCTGAAGATCGCAGATTTCATCGGAATGGGTTCGAAATTGGTACGAATAATTAAATCGGTTGCATTGTTAATTGACACCCTACACTCAAATCCGCTTCACTTTAAGCTAAAAGTAGATGCAATCGGTTGCAAAGACAAGGTTCCTGGCAAAATTGTGATGGGCGGGAGCCGGCAGGTTCGAAAAGGCTAACTATAACTACGTGTGCTGCCATCACTCAGGGCGCTACCGTCCGGTTTCGACACCATTACAAGTGTAAACCGAACACTAAATAACAATCGGAATCGACAACCTGTTGATTGTCTGATATTTTGGATAACGGCATTTGATTTGAATTGTAATTCGGACAACAATTTCATTATGTTCAAATCATCATGATACAAAACCTTTTAGTTGTCACGCTTCGAAACCTCAAGAAGTATCGGTTCTATACATTCATCAACGTACTTGGACTGACCATTGGAATAACGGCATGTCTTGTAATTTTTCTCTTCATACGATTTGAACTCAGTTTTGACGAGTATAATACAAACGCGGAACGCATTGTCAGGATCGACTGGGAAGTCCGACTCGGCGAAACGCATACCTATAACGCGGCTGTTACCCCGCCGATGGCAGAAGCTTTTGTCCGCGAATTTCCGGAAGTAGAGGCAGCGGCCCGACTTCGTTACTCCGGCGCGGGTCAGTTCAAAGTAACAACCGAAAACCAGGTTGAGCCTTCAGTGGTTTACGCAGACAACGACCTGTTCAAAATCTTCTCCTTCGAATTCGTCGCAGGAGATCCGACAAAAGCGCTACTGGAACCTCACTCGCTCGTCATCAGTGAATCATGCGCCGCACGTTTCTTTCCCGATGAAAACCCCATTGGCAAGACACTGATTAAAGACAACGAAACTTTGTATAAAATTACCGGTGTCATAAAAGACATGCCGGAAAATGCACACTTCCGGTTTAATATATTTCTGTCAATGGAAGGGCTGGCAGAATCAAAAAACGAGAACTGGATAGGTGGTCCGTTTAACACATACCTGCTTCTTCGACCCGATGCCAATCCCGGGGGACTGGAATCGAAGCTCCCGATAATCGTCGAAAAGTATGTAATGCCCCATGCCACGGCCGTGCTTGGAAACAATTTCATAGAGCAGTTCCAGAAGGAGGGCAACAGCCTTACACTGCACGTAATGCCGCTGACAGATATACATTTGTACTCTCACCTCCGAAATGAACTCGGCAACAACGGCGACATCAAGTATGTCTACCTGTTGGGAGGTGTCGCCATCTTTATTCTGATACTTGCCGTTGTTAATTTCACAAACCTTGCCACTGCGCGATCTATTAAACGCGCACGCGAAGTTGGTATCCGGAAAGTGATGGGATCAAGCCGAACTTACCTCGGACTCCAATTCCTCTCGGAATCGGTAATGCTAAGTCTGCTCGCCTTTCTCATGGCGCTCGCAGCGACAGAAGTTACACTGCCTTACTTCAACACGCTAACGGGTTCGAAACTGGTCATTCCATTCGGTGACTTCACCGTCATGGCAAGTCTGTTTGGTGTTGCAATCCTGACTGGCATTCTTGCAGGGCTATACCCTGGATTTGTGCTGTCGTCGTACCAACCCGTGCATGTCTTAAAAGGTAAATTACCAATAGGGGAGTCCGGCACGTTTTTGCGCAGCGGACTTGTCGTGTTTCAGTTTACGGTATCGATGTTTCTTACGATAGCCACACTTGCAATTATCACGCAAACGCGTTTCATGCAGAACAAGGAACTGGGCTTTACACCAGAGCAAATCATCAGACTTAAAGATGTGAATAACGCCGGTAAGCGCCTGTACACATTCCGCGACGAGATGCTTAAGCTGGCCGTGGTCAAAAACGCAACCATCAGTTCATATTTTCCAGGACCGGGTTCAGCCAGAAAAACGCCACTGATCTGGAGGTACGGTATGGAGCCCGCACCTTCAAATTCTGTGAACATTGAGCAGTGGGCAGTGGACTACGACTACGCCGCCACACTGGGACTGGAGTTTGTTGCAGGACGCGATTTTGCGCGCGAGTTTCCTTCGGATTCGTCGGCCGTGATCATCAATGCAACGGCTGCGAGAAGATTGGGAATTTCAGCTGATCCCATCGGGGAGAGGCTGAGTCTTATTCACGACAATCCCGATGGTTCACAGGATCAATCGAGAATTGATACGTACACCGTCGTTGGTGTTGTGAAGGATTTCAATTTTGAATCACTGCGTGACAATGTCCAGCCTTTGGGGTTGTTTTTCGGGAAGAGCACCGGTTCCATTGCATTCCGCTACGAAACGGCGCATACCCCTGAGGTGATCGATGCGCTTCGAAATACGTGGCAGAAGATTGTTCCTGGCGAACCATTCGTTTATGCATTCGTCGATGAAGACTTCCAACGCCTCTACACGACGGAACAAAAGCTCAGCAGGATCTTCATATTGTTCTCCGGACTCGCCATCGTGATTGCGTGCCTGGGGCTATTTGCACTCACGGCATTTACGGCGGAACAACGCACGAAGGAGATTGGCATTCGGAAAGTGCTTGGCGCATCCGTTCAGCAAATCGTTGTTTTGCTTTCGCTTTCATTCGGGCGCCTTATCCTGATCAGTTTTCTCCTGGCTGCGCCACTAGCCGTGTTCGCGATACGCTGGTACCTGGAACAATACGCCTACAAAGCAGACATCACCTTATGGCTCTACCTCCAGGCAGGTCTTTTCGCAAGCGTGCTGGCTGCAGTTACGTTGGGATATCAATCGATTAAGGCGGCGAAGAATAATCCCGTGGAATCGCTCAAGTACGAGTAAGCAAGGAAGGTACGACAGAGGCTAATGTATGGTGACTCACACAGACTGAGCTACCAATTTATACCCCTTGCCGTGAACATTCGTTATCCGCAGTTCAGGGTCGCGGCTCAACTTCTTTCTGAGTTTCGAAACGAACATGTCGAGACTGCGACCAGTGATGACACCTTCATTGATCCAGACTTGCTGCATCAATTCATCCCGCGAAATCAGTTCGCCGTAGTTCTGGTTCAGCAATTCGAGAATCTTGCATTCCTTATCGGTAAGCGAAATCACCTCGCCGCCTATTAACAAACGCTGATTCGTTACATCAAACAGAAATTTTCCAAGCGATGGCAGGTGGTCATGCGTTTCCTCTGTCACTGTAATGTCGCGTTTCATTTCATAAGAGAGGAACTCGCGTAGTCGTACGACGAACAGCGCGATACCCAGCATCACAAGCATCGTACTGCTCACCAGACCAGGTAACGAACCGCCCCCGAATGATGCCACTTTGGTAACGGCAAGTGTACTATCTTCGATGGGTGCATCAGTAGTTACAGGCAGTTCATCAGTATCGGTTCCGTCACCTGATTCCGCGACGATTTCGTTATCATTTTGAGCGGCGGAGAGGGGAGACTCATGTTCTGCAGCGATATCGTCAACCACTGTTTTCTTTGGATGTGCTTTCGTGACTTCAGCCACTGCATATAGGTTATTAAAGGCGAATTCAATCGTGTAGCAACCCGGGGCCTGATGTCGGCCGACGCAAGCCAATATGTCGGGTGACGGACCGTTCACTTCGAATCCGTAGACGATGTAACCATGGTTGCAGTCGTGAACCGTAACGGTGTAGCCTGAAGGAAAGCGTGAGGCGGGAAGCAGTTCATTCGTTAGATACCAAAGCGAGTCATGACTAAAGACAAATTCATTTTCGAAACTAAGTACAAATGTGCCCGGTCGGCTCTCCGTAACGGGCATGACACGTGAACCTGAGTCCCCGGCCTGTAGCAACAACTGGTGGCCGATCTGGCGGATAATGAGGTTAATCTGCTTTGCGCGCGAATCGCGATCAGGATGCGCTGCAAAAGATGACACGCTGAAAAAGACTGCCACCAAGATGACCGCGATGCGACATTTTACCATTAACCGTTCCATCAAAAAGCGCATATGAGAAGAATTTACAAGCATTTACATTTCTTTTTACAATTCATTTACAATGAGCGCCAGGGCTCTTGCGTAGGTTTCGGTATGCTAAGGTAAGGCGGAAATACCAATTGCCTGCGAACTTTTAATGAACTGTTTTTCGCCGGGCAGGTTTTAAACAGACTTTTTTAATCAACATAAATCCAATAAATATGAACTTCCTTCATTTGATTTTGTCGTTCTGTATGATGACCATCTATTCGGTCAATCCGGTGGTGGAGTATCAAACTGCTGTTCCGATCCGGCACAGCGTTGGCAATTCCGACACCGGAAGCCCAACGGAGCCTGTCGCAACGAACATGGTTCTTCAATCAAAAGACGGCGGTCAGACCTGGCAGGACATCAGTGCAGGTTTGCCCGTGGATGAACATCTGGAAGATTTCTTCAGCGGAGCATCGGCAATTTATTTGCGTTCACTAGATGATATCTATCGCAGGGAGAATAGCCACGAAACACCGGTCTGGGAAAAGGTGAATGATCGCAATCAGAAAAGTGACTGCATAGCGCTTTTTCGTTCGCGAATCACGCTTTATAATGAGGGAGGGCGGTTATATCAACGAACGTCTCCGTCGGCGAGCTGGCTAACAGATTTTTACGCTGCACAATGCCGGGCGCCGATTCGCACCATCTTTGAAACATCGGGTGGAACGCTGTTCGGGACAAACAACAACGGTATTTACCGATCGGTGAACGGGGGACAAACCTGGGAGCAGGTGCGGGACGGAGGCGGTATGGAGATGGCGGAGTCAGACGGTATGCTTATCGGTACAAGTCAGCAAGGCATTGTGCGTTCAACCGACGATGGTGAACACTGGGAGACTGTTATCAGCGAGGGTGGGGTAGGCATCGCTGTTGAACCTATCGCCGGTGGATTTGCCGCTATCGCCTATAATACTACAACCAAATCGCGCAGGATTCATCTCTCATTCGACGGCGGCCGAAACTGGAAAGCCATCGATAACGGACTACCGCCATCACCGCTAATCTCATCGATCAAACAAGTCGGCGGAAGTCTGATATGTGGTCATCCGGATGGTATATTCCGATCAACTGACCTTGGAAAAACCTGGAGCATCGTGCATCTGGAAGCTGCATCACCATCAATTTTTATTGGCCCGAATAATAATCCTAAAAAGGTCTTTAAGATATTTGTGTCAGGCGATGTTTTGTATGCGGTTGCGAGAA
>JAEZDW010000442.1 GCA_023417955.1 Bacteroidota bacterium | reverse complement strand
GGGAAAAATGGTCGATGATGCTTTACGTGAAGTTTCATTCAGAGGAAACGACGCCCCTGTGATTTTCGTCGACGCACGTGACTACCCTGATGGGTGTAAAGTCTCTGGGTTTTACGAGAAGGCAGGCGATGATGTGAAGATAATATTACGCAGGAGGTGCGGCACGGAGGATGTTACCAGTCAGCATCGTGCGAAAGATTTTCAAGCACTAAAGGAGATCATTCTGAGCGAGTTGAAATGATAAGAAAAGCATTGCTATCAATGAGGATTTATTTAATATTATTAATTTCTACCGGCTTCTCTTATGCATTTGCACAGAGTAGTGCGGAAATAGATGCATACCGCAAAGGAATGGACGCGTATCTCAAACTTGATTTTGCCAACGCCTTTGAACATTTCTCGAAGTCCGCTGAAAGTGGGGACCGCGAATCCTTTACAATGCTCGCTTATATGGCGCTTAAAGGGGAAGCAAAAGGCGACGCGTCGCAGTTGGCGCAACGCGCGCAGCATTTAGGAGATGCCAAGGCTTTCTACATTACAGCTGAATACTATCGACGGGAGGCTAAAGATCCAACGCGCGTCGAGGATTATTTCGATGAATATAGGGAAGCTGTCGAGGCCATAAGAAAGATGGCAGACGGCGGAGATGTTTTTTGGAGCACGCGTTATGCTCACTGTTTAACCGAAGGGCTTGGTGTTGAGATGGATTGTGAAGCCGCCTGCAAGTATCTAAGGCAGGCTATAGAAAAAGATTATCCCATAGCATATCACAACTATGGGGTCGCACTATTAAACGGACAGGGCGTACCCGTTGATTATGAAAAATCTTTAGCGATGTTTCGTATAGCTCAATCTCGAGGATTGCGTGCAAGTGACAACGGAATTATCGAAATAGCTTGCCGATACTTGTATGGTTCGTTCAATTTGAAGCCAGACGTTCATCGCGCAATTTCTTTGCTTGAAGAACTTGCTAATAGGAACAATGCTTCCGCCTTGCGGCAGTTGGGAGGATTATACAATCCCTACTGGTCTGATCTGGACAATTACACCTATTCTACCCGGCAGCGAGTTATGTCAAAACCAGATTATAAAGATTGGAATAAGAGTCTGAATTATTACGTCCGCGCAATCGAACAAGGCGACGAATCCGGATGGAGCGAGGCAGGATTATCGATTCTGTACAAAGACAACGCCGAGGAATCGCAGCGCTACCGTGATATTGCTATCAAAAAAGGCGTTCCAAAAAACTTCTGATACCGCCGATGTGATACCGATTTAGATTGACAAAAAAGTGCTTAATGTTCTATTATGAGTTTACCTATCAAGATGAGCAGCAGTGAAATGATCTGCATTGCGGCTATGCTTTTTTATCTATGTCTCCCTGTATGTTCCAGTGCGCAAAGATTTGCGATATTCAGCCCTGACGATCGATTGATACTATCAACCTCGACTACTGAAAAAGATCTTACTGTTTGGGACGTAGAGTCCGGGAAGTTGATAAGGACCTTAAAGGGCCATACTGACGACATATACTCAGCGGCGTTTGATAGCAAGGGGGAATATGCGATATCTACGTCTTCCGACAATACTGCGAAAGTGTGGGATGTCTCCACTGGAAAGTTGCTTAAGACAATTCAATTTAAATATAAGGGTGAGAGGTTTCCTTGCCAATTTGCCCAATTCAGCCCCGATGGACAGAATGTAGCTATTTCCTCTAATTCTGGAATAGTACACATCGTCGAATGGCGTGAGGGAAAATTTATCGATACACAAGAATTCGGCTTCGACATTAATACCGTATTCTTCAGTAGAGACGGCAACCAGCTGCTCATTACTACGGCGGAAAACCTTGTTCTATACGACGTAAAAAATAAAAATATCATTTATAACATCGCCACAGGATACTATAATTTTTATTCGAATTTTATCCGCGATGATTCTTTAATAGTTAGCTGTCATCAAAGTAAAACAAGTATCTGTATAAGAAACGCCAGAACTGGTCTTGTTGAAAACTGCTTAGAGGGGGTTGAGGATGCAGTCCGGGCACTACCAAGTTTAAGTGAGACAGAATTTCTTGTTTCTTATTTAAGTGCCTCGCAAGCTGACTTGCTTAGTGCTAACCCCGAGACTAAAACTCTAAAATCGTTCGCCGTCAACCCCGACGATTACAACTTTGTCAGCTCGGCCCGATTTAGTCATGACGGAAAGCTTGTAGTAACTTCAAGCAACGACTTTGTCATTCGGCTTTGGGACGTTGATAAGAGCAGTGTGATAAAGGAAATAAAAGTAAAATAATGCGGTTCTTCGGATTCTTCCAGAAACGCTATGGCCACTTCCATGCATAGCGTAAGATTAAACAAAGAAGGACGACCTCCACAACAGCCCCAAACACCATGTGCATCCAGGTCTCGCCTGCCAGATTAAATAATGAATAAGGAATATACACCGCGGCGATAATCATATTTGCCCGGCGATTTACTTTAGCCGGCAGGGTAACTGAAAGGAAAATCATCAATGCCGGAATTGTCACCGACGCGAGTGCCGCCAAAAGAAATCCTTGCGTAATTTCAAATACAAATACAGTCCCTTTCAGAATACCTTCTACCTTATCAGGCATATATAAAGCGAAATAATCAACATAGATATAGAGAAACGTGAAGCTAGCCCAGAGCGCAGCAAGCTTTAGTTTTATGTTGACCGGGGTGTCTGCCAGTCCATTTCGCGGTAATGCTTGTTGATGCATAATTCAAGTTTACGGATTATAAAACCGAAAGAGAAGGCCCTGTTCTTCCATATAGCGATGTTAAAAGTTGAACCCAAAATGAAGCCCGGGTTCCCAACCAAAGTAGTCAGGCCATTTATTTTCTATTGATTTGAAGGGTTCTGGCACATTGGTCCTTACCGGCCAGTGCGTAAATCCGATAGATGGTTCAAAAAAGAAACGGTTATCAAAGAATTTAATCTGATAACCCAAACGGTAGGTCATATATAGGGTGTATCCATTTCCGATCTTTGTATTTTCGGCATTGATATATTTTTCAAAAGCATTCAATGCATGAACGGATGTATAGATCCCTTTCCACCAAAAACGCTGGTACGCCAACGTAGGTGCAAGTATGCGTGCATGTCCGGGGTAATTCAGTCCCGGTGCATCAAATGACGGTCCCCAGGGAATGCCGAGTGGCCAAGCATAGATGGATCTCTTGAATTCAAAAGAAATAACATTTTTTAATGTTACCCTATATCCAATATTTAACTGTATAAACTCAGGGTTGTTTACTTTGGAAAAATTTCCAAGTATCAGGAATGTACTTCCAACATAAAACTTCCTGTAAGTCTGGTCTTGTTTGTCGTCTTGCGCACTCACCCCTAAACTGCCTGCCAACATAAAGGCAAGCCCGATCCATAAAGCGTTCTTTTGCATTTCTTTCATTTTTTTTGTGAAAGCGATGGTGCAAAAGTAGTTGGGGGTGATAGAATTACCCGTTCACTTAAGTTAACTAATGAATCTTACCCTACACTTTTCCCCGTGATCCTTGCGCGTAATCTGCTTAATGATTGTGGTTTTATTCCAAGATAGCTGGCCAACTGGTGTTGTGGAACACGTTGAACGAGGTCTGGTCTCTTTTCAAGCAAGTTCAGGTATCGTTGTTCAGGGGAAGAGGTCTTAAACGCGTCAAAGTCGATCCGTTGTTTAGCTAACAGTTCTTCCGACAACATTCTGCACATTATTTCAAACTTTGGAAATTTGCGGTTTATCGCTGCTTCCATATCAGAATCTGATACCATCAGAATCGTATCTTCTATACAGCTTATATAGTATTCGGACGGAGTTTGACGTACCACACACGGGGGCGTCAAAGCTTCCATTTCCGTGTAGAAAGCGGTAGTCTTTTCTTCACCATCCAGGATATAATATGTCCGGATACAGCCTTTTAGGACAAAGTAGCTTTCCTTTGAAGTTTGCCCCTCTTTGAGTAAGATCGCGCCTTTCTTTGCCGTCCGAAACAGGTCCAACGAAAGAATTGCGTGCTGCTCTTCTTCTGTCAGCGAGACGTATTTCGATATAAAGTCAAGTAGTATATCCCTCATGGTTTTGTTACTGACGCCAAATTTGTAAAAAATAGCTGTGACTTAATTACAATTGCCGTTTCCGGTAATGAATAAATCCACGCATGAAAATCACCGGACAATGGAAAAGAGGAAAGAAAATAGTAAAAAGGCAAAGACGGAAAAATTCGGCCGTGGATCAGCCCACTAAGATTGTCGATTTGGTTTTCCATGCGTTCGCACAACGTGGAAGGTGAAGGATATGGAATTTCCGGGGTTGACTGAGTGCATGTCGACTGTGTTTGTTCGCTTGAAACCCGCCGTACCAGGATTGCCGTTTCTCATTCAGTTCATGCTTCCCGTTAGGGTCCATACGCATCCCTCGTGCGCCGGGATTCTTCCTTAGCTTATGCCAGATACAACGGTATGCGCGACTTCGTTCGTGTGAGTGCATTCCAACTGCGCTACCGATTCCTCCACCGGGATCCTTCGCAGCAACTTATACAAGACCCATCGCGATCATTCTCTAATACAACTCGCGACAAAGTTGTCGGGGCGGTCAATTGTTCAGGAACGCAGCAACAGAGGAAGCGACATCCCAACCATGTTAGTCCATCAATCAGCGCCATCACCTAATCAGCGTATATCAGCGGTTCAAACACGTTGGCAGCAGAAAACAAAATTCACAGGCACAACCCTCATCACTGGCACACACCTTACACGAACTCAGTGTCACTGCTCATTGGAACTGCGCGTGGGGCGGGATCAAACGTGAACCCCTGGGAGATCATACCAGGAACGAAGATTCTCTAGTGGTCGCGCTTCGGCCTTCGATTCTCCAACCGCATGGCAAGGGAACACACACAAGGGGGAGAGACTCAATTGTCCACGCATTCCGCAACACATTCGCAACGCGTTGCGCAAGCACCTCCACAACAGTTTGAAAACAAAAATTTCGCGGATTGAATATAGATCAATATAAGTTGCATACAACATCCTAATCAGTTGCATACAGGTTTCGCAACTCTCGTGCTTGGTTTGAGACTAAATTTTAGTCTCAAAACTCAGCCTACCTGACTAAATTCTGATCCCAATCTTGCTTTCACTTCGTTTGGAGTGAGCCTATGTTTGTATCGTTGTCAGACAACAACTCCGGAGACTGACGGGTGCACCCGTCTTAAAATTATGTTTAACACTAAAACAATTTCAATAATGGCTAAAATCGGTCAAAATGATTTGACTCTCGGGTTGAGAGGCAGATTCGGAAAACAGTTTCAGTTTCGCAGGTATCGCAACCAGACTATAGCGTTGCGTCACTATGAGATCACGCAAAGAAACACCGATGCGCAATTGCAGCATCGTGAGAAGTTTCGTCTCGCGGCGGGTTACGCAAAGCGAAGTTTGCTCGTACCTGAACTGAAAGCTGATTATGAAACGTTCGGCAGCGCTATCGGAATCAGCGCTTTCGCCGCGGCAGTCAAAGACTATCTGACACCAATCGAGATCCAGGATGTGCTTACCGCCAATTACGACGGTCAGGCCGGATTCCCGATCACGGTTGTGGTGAAGGATGTCCTAAAGGTGAAGTCAATGCTCGTCACCATCACGGACGACGACGGCAACGTCGTGGAAAGTGGTGAGGCATCGGTCGTATCGGGTTCACAGGGATTCAGCTACGTCACGAAAGTGGACATACCTGACATTTCCGGTCACACGATCAGGATCGAGGCCACAGACCGCCCCGACAAAACTGTCACGCACGAGGTGACGCTCTAATCACAGGAGCGTAAACAACGATCCCCGGTCCCGGGCCGGGGATCTTTTCAAATTTTCAGTATAAAAAATTGCGATGTCACATTGCGTTTGTGCATGCGATGAAAAAAAATCTAAAAATTTTCACAAAGGTTTCTGCAACGATGACGAACGGAAAAAGGCGGGATATAAGCGGATCAACCCACGTGTGGTGCAGTCCTGCAGGGAACGATTGATTCAATGATTAAGGCGTGGACCCTTAAATTTCCAGTATAACAAAGTGCAATACACTTTCGTTTTATCCTGGCAGTGAATGGTGCGTGGTGAGGTTATGAATGTTATGTGCAGCAACCTTTTTAGTTAGTAACCATAAAAAGACCACCTATGAATAATTTAAGATTGCTCATTCGCTTTTTTGAAAAAGCCATGAATGATCCGCGTCTGGGCCCGGGTCATATCAGCCTTTATCTCGGAATCTTCCAGCGCTGGGTAGCGCACAGTTTCCCCGCCAAGCTGACGATTGTCAAGAATGAACTCATGCAACTAAGTAAACTCAGCGGCAAAGCGACGTATTACAAGATCATGCGCGAGCTGCATGACTTCGGTTACATCGAGTACTTTCCAGGTTCCGGTAGAATTGAACAAAGTCAGGTGCAGATGGACACGTGCCTGAGCATCTCTGCCTCGCCGGAATGAAATTGAAACTTGCTTTGGCATCAACGCATAGACAGGATTTTCAAAAACAAACTCCAGACTGGTGTCCACATAGGTTATAGAGAGAACCGTGGAGTACCCACCTCCGGCTTCGGCCGGAGGTTTTAATTTCATAAGGTGCAAGCGGAGAAACGTGAAAGAGTAGAATACTCGTCACAGGAAAGCAGACACTGCAAGAATTATACTTCGCCCGTTGAACTCCCTTCGCGCACCCCTTACCCCTAAAGGGGAACAACCGCACGGGGTATACACATTGGAAGTGATTTAATCTTGCCAATCCTTTAATCCTCAAATCCCAGTTCAAACACATTGGCAGCAGAAAAACAAATTTCTAAGGCACAACCTTCATCACCAGCACACACCCGCGTGAGGGATCGCAGTGGAAAGCCCACAGCGCCGCGAAGCAGGCTTAGCCGAAGGCGGCGAGGACTTGCAACGAAGAGCCCGACCCCGAGGTACGAGGGGGCACGCCCGACCTTGATTTAAGGATTAAAGGAGGAACATGAAGAGGATTGATGGATTGGAAGGATTGGCCCCTTCAGAACATAAAAGTGCGGGCGAACGTGAAAGAGTAGAACACTCGTCACAGCAAGCGAACTCTGCAAGAATTATACTTCGTGCTATGAACTCACCCGCGCACCCCTTACCCCTAAAGGGGAACAACCCCTACCCCTAAAGGGGAACAGCCGCACAAGTATACACTGAGCGATGAACGGAACCGACGGTTCACTTACTTCAGAACAGCACGTCCGCGTACTCGGAAGTTCGCTCAAACACCTTCTTCGCAAACGGACACAACGGCATTATCTTAAGCTGCTTCGCCCGCGCAAACTCTACCGCCCGATGTACCAACTGCTTGCCTACATTCTTGCCGCGCAGTGATTCGTCAATCTGGGTGTGGTCGATAATGATCTTGTGATCGCCAGCCCAGACGTAGGTCATTTCGGCTATGGTGTTACCGTTGTCATCGATAAAGAATGCGCCGCGTTTGCCGTCGTCTTTTTGTTGGATGTCCATGGTGAGGTGTTGTATGTAAGTGTATGCGTTCTCAAGATCATCATTTGGCAACTACCAGTCAAACTTGCTGGCAGCATCTACGGCAGCGATGTGCTGAAGCTCGCCGCGGACGTATTGGGTGTAGACTTTCTTGATGTCGTCGTGGGTATCGCCAATGAAGGGTCCCTTTGAGACGAACGTCTCACCCTGGGGTTTGGCAGCATAGAGCACGAATCGCGCACCGTCGCTGCCTGACTTCATTATCAACTCGCTCTCACCATCGCTACCCGGCAGACCCAACCATCCGGTTTCATCCTGCTTCAACAAGCGCTCATCTTCGCCCACGTGAACGCTGCCCTGA
>JAEZDW010000051.1 GCA_023417955.1 Bacteroidota bacterium | reverse complement strand
ACCTCGTCATGCTGGTTGACGATAACGACACTGATAACTTTATCAGCAAGCGGATCATTGAGATAACCAAATTTGCGAAGCGTGTAGAAGTTAAAGGGTCGGGTAAAGCCGCTTTGGATTACCTCAGGGAAAACCAGAACAACGAGCAGAACCTGCCCAGCCTGATTTTTCTGGATATCAATATGCCAATCGTCGATGGATTCGTGTTCCTTTATGAATTTGAGAAGTTCAACGACCTTGTCAGGAACAAGTGCAAAGTGATCATCCTTTCGAGCTCCGATAACAAGCGTGACATCGATAAGATTGTGAATAACTACCACGTTATCAAGTTCATCACCAAGCCGCTGACCGAAGTGGCCCTGGATGAGATCAAATTAAATAATCTCTGACTTTTTACATCCGCGGGTTTATTCGATATTCGTCAAAACAAATGGTTTTGACGTGAAAAGACATCTATTAACTATCGTTGCCCTGGTGTCCCTGCTTCAAACTGCACAGGCACAAATTGTCAGGGTTGATTCGCTCTCGAACTGGAAGAAGAAATTTGTTGCCAACCTCAATTTCAATCAGGCCTCCTTTTCTTCAAACTGGAAAGCCGGCGGCATAAATTCGATCGGCCTTAACGCGCTCCTCAATTACAAAGCAAACTACACGAAAGGCAAGAGTACCTGGGATAACCAGATTGATCTCCTGTATGGCTTTGTACGAAACTCGGGTCAGGGTTACCGGAAAAACGTCGACAGGATTTATCTCGACACAAAGTATGGCCACAAACTCAACGAAAAGTGGAACCTCTTTACATCGCTTAATTTTCTGTCACAGTTTTCCAAAGGGTACACCTATGAGGACGATGTCAACGGTGTTGAACAGGCCAACCTGATTTCTGATATCTTCGCTCCGGCATTCATCACTTCCGCCTGGGGTCTTGAATACAAACCAAACACGTATTTCTCCGTCCGTGTTTCACCTTTTGCGCCGCGACTCACAATTGTCAAAGATCCCGAGCGCTTTATCACTACAGTAGGGCCGGAACCTTACGGCGTAGTTCCACCCGAGACAACGCGCTGGGAATGGCTCGCCTTCCAACTTATGGCCGACTTCAATAAGGACATTGCTACTAACGTAAACCTTAAGTGGCGTTACATGATGTTCGCAAATTATGAAACGCTCGAGGCGAAAACCATCGACCACCGTCTGGATCTGATGCTCTCAGTGAAAGCGGGAAGGTTTGTGAACATCGGTTTGGGCGGAATCATGTTGTATGACTTCGACCAGGACAATGATGTCCAGATTAGCCAGGTATTCTCATTTGGAATTGCCTATACCTTCCAGAACTACAAGGAAGAACAGTAAGAACGGAGGCTGTTAAGGTTCAACAAAACATGTCGAAAGAAAAGTTTACTGAAGCGATTATCCGATCGTACACAACCGGGTTGCCTGCGATGTTTCTGGGCGCGGGTGTGTTCGAAGGACAAATTATCCCGGAGGCAAGAGTACAGCTCCCACTTCGTATGATGAATCGCCACGGTCTTGTAACCGGCGCAACCGGATCAGGAAAAACGCGAACGCTTCAGTTAATGGCCGAGCAATTATCAAATGCGGGCGTACCCGTATTTATGCCCGACATGAAAGGTGATTTGTCGGGAATGGCAACGGCTGCGGTACTGAACGAAAACCTTAGCGAACGCGCTGCAGCAATTGGTCATGCATATTCACCATCTGAGTTTCCTGTTGAATTGTACAGCCTCTCAGGTAAACTGGGTGCGCAAATGCGCGCAACAGTTACGGAGTTTGGCCCCATTTTACTCAGCAAGATCCTTGGGCTGAATGACACGCAGACGGGTGTGTTGAACCTGATCTTTAAATACGCCGATGATAAGAATCTTCCCATTGTCGATTTCGGTGACCTGAAAAAGGTCTTGAATTACCTGACTGAAGGTGCAGGCGCCGACGAAATAAAGGCTGACTATGGGAAGATATCATCCGCATCATCAGGTACGATCCTTCGAAAAATTATAGCGCTGGAACAACAAGGTGTCCATCACATATTTGGTGAGCCGTCGTTTGATATTGATGACCTGATGCAAAAAGTCGATGGCAAAGGCGTTATAAGTCTGCTCAATGTATCCGACATCCAACATCAGCCAGCGATCTTCTCGACATTCATGCTCGCATTGCTTGCCGAATTGTACCAGCGACTGCCCGAGGCGGGTGATCTCGACCGCCCTAAGCTGATCTTTTTCCTCGATGAGGCACACCTCCTGTTTAAAGATGCACCAAAGGCATTTCTCGACCAGGTCGATCAAATAATCCGACTGATCCGTTCGAAAGGTGTCGGTGTATTTTTCTGCACCCAGTTGACGCAAGACGTTCCTGCAAATGTATTGTCGCAGTTGGGTAATCGTGTTCATCATGTTATCCGTGCGTTCACGCCCAATGACGTAAAGGCACTTCGCGAAACGATAAAGACTTTTCCGCATTCTGAATTTTATGAGATGGAAAAGCAGTTTACGCAACTCGGCACAGGGCAGGCTTTCATAACCGTGCTTAATGAGAAGGGGATACCTACCGAGACGGTCGTAACGCACCTTGCCCCGCCAGCCTCGTTTATGGGCCCGCTTGATCAGCAGGAGTACGACAGGGTATTGAAGAGCGGCGATGGCTATAAGAAGTATTTCAAAGCAGTTGATCCTGAGAGTGCATTCGAAATACTTAGTGCGCGCATGGAACGTGAACAACAAGATGGTTCCGGCACTGGAAACGGCCGTACACCGGGTCGGTCGAAACGCACTGAAAAGTCAACTATTGAAACGGTTATGCAATCCACCGTCGCGAAACAGGTAGGACGCGAGCTGGTACGAGGTGTCTTCGGAATGTTATTTGGCACGGCTCCCCGGCGCTCAACCCGTCGGAAAGGCGGTATATTTGGATAGCTGATATTTACACTCTTAAACGCACCGCGTATGTGGGACGATGACGACGATCCGGAAGATTTTTATGAGGATGACGATGACTTCGATCCTGAAAAAGAACGCCGGCGGGTTGAGGCACTTCCCATTTTCCAGAAAGCCGAAGAGATATGTGAACTCACCCGACGTATCGTTGACTCGATCGATGATGAAGAGGTGAAGATGATTCACAGCAACATCATGATCGAGGACTCGATTGTCATACCAGCCAAGATCGCCGGTGCGGAGGCTGTTGATGACTATATGATAAAAATGGAAAACGCGACGCTCATTAAACTTCACGCACGAAGTCTGCAGGCTCAGTCAGCGTCACTCATTTTCGAAGGTGCCCTTCCCGAAGAATATTTGCTCCTGCTGCGAAAAGAAATCGAGGCCTTTCGCCTGCTCTTCAAGGACTGGGTTAAATCCTTTGACGACTCAACTGCCCGTGGTGATGGCTGGGGCCTTTTTGTTGAGGATGATGACAATGATAATGAGGATGAGGATTGAATTCGCCACTCTTAACGACGCGCCGTAAATCCTGCCGGAATATACAGATCACCTTTGTCGTACATGTTGATGTAAATGTTAACGGTATCCTTACTTCCCTGCCACGTCACGCGGTAAATGTCGAGGAGGCCGGCATTGCCAAATAAACCATTTGGTGTCTTAAATTCACAGCAGCTACCAGCGCGTGCGTACCAGATGCTCTCACCATTCGGACCAAGCAATGCGTTGAGAAACCGACGTTCATTTACGGGGCCACTTCCTCCCTCCGAACCAACCTTCACGGGGTTTTTCTTATCGTATCCGTAAGTAGCATCCTGGGCAGGTTCCGTAAGTAGATAAGTATTGTCATTAAGCATGGTAATGGGACGAGTACGTGTGTGACCAATGGATGAATTACTTTTCGTTGATGCGCATGCCGCAGCAAAAAGTAGTGCAGTAATAACGGAGGTATGTCTCATGGGTTCATGATTTTAGTTAACGAATTTATTCTGTTTAAACGGTTGCATTCTAATGCAGAATGCTGAAAAAAGACACTCATCGCAATGAAGCAAGTTCTTTTTCAATGTTGATCCGTGCTGTTTTCTCATATTTGTCTGCAAAAAATGAAGTTTTATAGATGTGTGACATATTCAGAAAATGTGTCAACACTTTTTTTCGCCCGGGTTTGTAGATGAGGTCTGGGAAAATTGCATACTCTTTTCTGATTTGCTCCACGTACTTTTGATAGCGGGTGGAATCGGACCCAAGAATCGAAAGGTCTGCATCGATGAACAGGTTTGTGTCTTCGTCGCCGGACTCATGTTTGTGCGTCGCCAGAATCAATGTACGGCAAGCTTCACGCGTAGACTCATCCCAACCCATTCGTGAAAGTTCTTCCGCAGCGAAGTCTGCACTTCTTTTTTCGTTGTCCTGCTTAAGTACGTTGTAGATAACGTCATGATATGCGGTTGCCATTACGACAGCTTCCCACTGAACAATGTTGTTCCGGCAAGGATAAAGTTCATTTATGATGTGGTCAAGGTGTGAAAGGGTATGATAATAACGCCCACGTTCATTGTAGTATTTTTCGATTGTCGACCACGCACCTGACAGAGACTCGCTGGGAATTCCGCGTGCAGCTGATGTTTCGAAGAATGTATGCCTAAAAGTTTTCAAAGCTTGGACGGCGATGAAAGACGAATTGCCTCCTCCATGTCCTCTTCAAAACTTGAGTCGAATTTGAAGTTGTATAACATCCAGTCGCCCGAACCGCGATAAAGCTGGAACGTGAACCGCAACGGCTGACGTTCATAATAAACAAGATAGCTTACAATGCGGTAACGCTCTCCCAATGAGACCGACTTTACCTCTTCGTGATCGAGGTAATTTCCAATTAGGCCAATAATGTTTGACAGCTCGCTGTGAACGTGGCGGACTCCTTCTCCTTCGAGGTCCATCCATTTATTGGTTAAGAAAATGTAGTCCAGCCCGACATCGTGCCCTTTGGACTTGTATAGTTCAAAAAAACGGTTGATAATCTGCTGGCCGTCAGAGCCTGATTGTGCAAGCGAAATTGACGCGAAGCAGAAAACAAACATCGATGAAACGCAGAAGTTTTTCATGTTCGTCAGGTTAGGTTAACAAATGACAATTTACCGAAATACGGTCAGAAATCCACTTCGAGATGAGGAGGCAAGTTTTTAATGAAAGCTGCGTCGAGCCGGCTCCAAAAACATAGCGCAGCTCGCACACTACGGCAACGCAAACGCTACATAACTTTCACCTTTTCGTGCCCCGAGTTTTGTACCGCCACATGCTATAGCGACATACTGTTTGCCATTCACCTCATAGACGCTGGGTGTGGCAAATGCTGCGGCAGGAAGAGTGGTCTTCCAAAGCAATGCTCCGGTTTTCATATCATACGCGCGGAACAAACCATCCTTTGTACCGGCAATGAAAAGAACGCCGCTTTTTGTAATGGCAGGGCCACCATAACTCTCAGACCCTGTTTGAGGAATTCCTTTTTCTTCCAGCTCAGGCGTATTCCCGTAAACCACCTTCCAAACGTATTCCCCGGTATTCAGATCGATGGCATTCAGTGTTCCCCATGGTGGAGAAATCGCAGGATAACCGTCTTTATCCAAAAACTTCGTGAAGCCGGAAGTGGCGTACAGGTCATCCGTTGGTGATGACTCCGCGATTACTTCCGACTTGCCCTGAGTAACCTTGTCACCGTAGAGAAAGACAACGACAGATTGTTTTTCTGCCTCAGAAAGCTGACTGAAGGCGGGCATCATACCCTGACCTTTCGTTATGATACCAAGTACGTGGTCGCGTTCGAATTTCTTGTCGAGATCCACCAGGGGAGGAAATCCGCTCGCTGCATTGCCTTTACGATCCGTGCCGTGACAAGCCGAACAAAGTGAGATGTATACCCTTTCCCCGGGGTGCGTAAGTTGCTGTTTTGGAGACCGCTTTTTGTTTAGTGAAATCAGCCACGCCATTTCGGAGCTGTTAATGTACATGATGCCATCAGGGTCAACCGCGGCACCACCCCATTCGGCGCCACCGTCAAGTCCGGGGAAAATGATTGAGCCGCCCGAAGTCAGCGGAGTAAAAGGGCCTTCGAAACGACTCTGGCGGAATTTTTCAAGTAGCTCATCTCTGTTGGTTGAATACGGATTGATGTCATCTTCGGTCAACGTTTGTCTGGCATATGGCAATGGCTTCACCGGAAGTGGTTGCGTTGGTGATGTTTTTTCACCTGGAACGTCTGACTGAGGAACCGGTTCTTCCTCTATGGGAAAAAGTGGTTCACCAGTTTCACGATCAAACAAAAAGACGTAGCCGTGCTTCGTGACCTGGGCAACCGCGTCAATTCGTTTACCTTCACGTTTGACGGTGACAAGGTTTGGAGGCGCCGGCGGATCGCGATCGAGTATATCATGATGGACGAATTGAAAATGCCACTTCTTTTTTCCTGTTCGCGCGTCGAGGGCGAGCATGCAGTTTGAAAAGAGGTTGTCGCCATGACGTTTACCGCCCCAATAATCAAAAGCAGCAGAACCCGTGGGAACGTAAACGATGCCGCGTTTATGATCGACCGCCATTCCTGCCCAGTTGTTTGCCGCTCCGACGTCCAGGTTCTTGTATGCATCCGGCGGCCACGTTTCGTAACCTTCTTCACCGGGACCTGGTATCGTTTTAAAAACCCACGCCAGTTCTCCCGTTCTGATGTTGAAAGCCTGAATGTGGCCCAAGGCGGCGTCGTATTCTTCGGCGACGCGCAATGGCATGATGATGAGATCCTCAAATACAGTTCCCGGTGTATTTGAAATCACAAACTTGCCTTTTGCGGTTGGACCAAGCCCGGTTCTTAAACTTACCCTTCCATTTTCACCGAATGAAGGGATTGTTTCACCCGTGGTTGCATCTAACGCATATAACCATTCTTCTCTCGTATAGAGGATGCGTTTGTCGTCACCGTGCTCCCAATAAGAAACCCCGCGGGCTGTACCATACCACGTTGTACCTGCTGAATCGCGAACGCGCCAAAGTTCCCTTCCCGTGGCAGCATCGACGGCAAAAGGCTGAACCGTGGCTGTCATTCCGTAAAGAACGCCGTCAATCACGAGAGGATTGCATTGGATCTGCCCACTGTCGCCGGTGTGATATTCCCACGCTAGCTTTAGTTGACCTACGTTGTCAGGAGTAATCTGCGTAAGCGTCGAATAGTGATTGCGGCCGGGACCGCCGAGGTAGTCGCGCCATTCACGGTTTTCGAAAGTAGTGTCGTTCGAATTGCATTGCTGAAAAAGCAGAGCGCATATCAGTAACGCCAGCTGGTAAAGGCGGAGGATAGTTGAATTCATCTTTCGGTTATTAGCGCCAGGCGCAGGTGTTCGATCAACCGCTGGCGGCTAATAAACTTAAGGCGAAATTTTAGGACTACAAAATTCCAATACTTCACTGCATCGACGACATCTGCGCCAGATTTCGGATTAGCCCTTCCTGAATCGCATCGTCTCCCCATCGGCGTTGCTGAATATCAAGGTGTCTCCCTGAAGTTCGAATCGGGTGGTCTTATTCAGCATATCAAGAAACCGTTCTTCTCCGCCGCCGTCACAGGCGATCATGGTTTTCAATGCGTTTTCAAACCTGATTTGATTTTCGTTGACTGTGTATTGCGCGCTGAATCCATTGCACGACGTATGACCGCCGATATGACGGGTAGCGAGATCAAATACAACGTATGGTATTCGCTCTGCATACTGTTCTGAGATTGTCGGACCGGCTCCTTCAATAGAGGCAAGTTCCCATCTGCCCGCCAATGCGATGTTAGAAAGCGGAATGCCGTGTAGGCGGACAAGAGCAGTGTCTCCCGCGGATAGCGTGTACGTTTCGCCATCGCGATCAGCTTTGCGGACTTTGGTGAGTGCATCGAACAACCTGGTTTCAATAGCGTTGTTTTCACAGAACATTTTTGTTGCCGCAAGTGGAGAAAAGCGAATTGCGTTTTCTGAATTCTCGTTTATTGTACCGGAGAATCGGTTACAGCCTGCAAACCCACTCACTGAATTTTGTGCGTTACCAGTGAACTCGATGTAGGGACGCCTTCCATCGAGGCCGGATACCTCCTGACCTGATAATTCCGTTACGTACCATCGGTATTGTGTAATGTCGGATTTACCGTCAGATGTTGTAGGCCCCTTGCATCCTGTAATGAGACTCAGGGCAGGAATCAGGAACAGGCAAATGAACAATCCTGGAATGCCTGGCATATGATGCTGTAATTCGTTCATGATGTTGTGATAAAGTGTGGTTATACAATTTGACTGTGATTACTCCCAGTCTTCGAAGTAGTCACTTGTTCCTTTCCTGATCAGTTGCGCGACCTGGTACACTTGCACACTAACAATGGCGAGCAATGCAAACCCTATGACCGCAGCGATATTATCAGAAACAATCAAAGCCACCAGAGGCGAAACAAGCATCGCCAGGGCAAGCGCATACAGGCACAGGATAAGAACGTTGGTCAACACCTTTAAGGGCATGAAGTACCAGGCATTTTTGAAAGCCAGCGTACTTTGGCGGAATTCCTCATACCGTTTTCGTGCATGTTCGCGGGCACGGGCACGCCGTTGCTGTTCACGATCAAAGACAGGCGATTTTATTTCGGAAGTAAAATGTTGATATGACGGCTTGCTGAGAAGTTGGTCGTATGCCTCGGTTATTTGCACGAAGCGCTCTTCAGCATCGGACATTGTACTGACGTCGGGGTGATATTTTCGCGCAAGCCTGCGGTAAGCCTTTTTGATTTCCGTTTCGGATGCACCAGGTGCCAGTTCAAGGATAGAATAATAATATTCCATAGCGATTGGACACCACTAACATAGGAATTTGGGCCTAAATCCGGTCTGGTGGCAACTAAATTTGCGTAAAAAGAGCGATTCTTACCTGGGTCGGGATGTTCCTGCAAGGCGGCGCATGCCGCGGGTCGTCATTCGGAGGAACCTGTTGTTGAGATCTTTATGCTCCGTCAAGCGGACGTAGCCCTTGGCCTCCAGATCAAGACGAACATGCATGAGATACCAGAACAAATTTGGTATATCCGGAAACGTTTGCTCGGCTTCTTCAAGCAACGTAATCGAAGTATGTTCGTCCTGCTTTAACAATTCGTTAACAATAAAGTCCGACAATTGGGTATAGAGTTCTTTCGGAATTGAAATTCCCTGCTTTTTCGCCGGATGAGAGGTAACCACCACTTCTGCACCGTTCTCTTTCATTACACTCAGTTTAGTTAAGCTAACTGCAATCATAACGGAGAATTGACCGTATTTGTTGAGATGAGTCGCAGAATCTCGACGTTTCGGGCAAAAGATTCGACAACCGCTGGTCGCATTTCCAGCTCAAACGATTTCCGGAAAATTGTCTAACGGAATGTCTAGAGGCCGGGTAATTGGCAGTGCAACATTTGCACAACGATGATGGATTTTTGGAGGCGGGCCTGCATTGCCGTGAAAATTTGTATCCTTAGCGGTCGATCCCTCCAACATGCTGCATACCAGCTACTTCGTTTTTTGAAAACCTCGTTGGATATCGGAATAATTCAGCAACATTCGGGTTTCTGGCCCGTATCGGCAAAAGTAGGTTTGCATCATGAAAACGCAGGAACAAATTGACTACGATCGGGTCGCGGATGCAATCCGGTTCATCGTCGAAAATCATCGAACCCAGCCCGGCCTGGACATGATCGCGGAGCACGTGCATATGAGCCCGTTTCATTTTCAACGCCTTTTCACAACGTGGGCCGGGGTTTCTCCAAAAAAGTTTCTTCAATACGTCAGTCTCGAGCACGCCAAGCAGGTGTTGCAGTCGAAGGTATCTTTGATGGAGGCTGCTGATGAAGTGGGGCTTTCCGGTACAGGCAGATTGCATGACCTGTTTGTGAATATCGAAGGCATGACGCCGGGCGAATACAAGAACGGTGGTGAGAATCTTGTGATCAATTACAGTTTCGCTGAAACCCCATTCGGAAATGTTGTTATTGGATCAACACCGAAAGGGATTTGCGTAATGCAGTTCTACGACGATGAGGCTGAAGCGCTTAAAATTCTTTCCCGTCATTTCCCAAACGCCTCATACCACAGGAAACTTGACATGCTTCAGCAGGATGCGCTGTTCATCTTTCAAAAGGATTGGAGTCGTTTGAACGAGATCAAACTCCATTTGAAAGGAACGGAATTTCAACTGAAAGTGTGGAACGCATTGTTAAAAATCCCTATGGGCGCACTGATGAGCTACCGCGATGTCGCGACCAGAATGGAACAGCCAAACGCGTCCCGCGCTATCGGCACGGCTATTGGCAGCAACCCCGTGGCGTTTCTCATTCCATGTCACCGCGTAATCCAGTCGTCAGGGGTAATTGGCGGCTACCGCTGGGGCACGATTCGCAAAACGGCGTTAATCGGCTGGGAAGCAGCTCTAACCACTAATTCGGAAGCCGATGAAAATGCCTAAAGATTCGGATGACACATTGAACGATGACCGCGTTCATTTACATCAAGACGAAGCTGTGCATTGGTCAGCAGTTCAGGCTGCTCTCAGCGCACAAGGATACGCCGTGGTACGCAATTTTCTCGATCCGGCCGACTGCGATGAATTCCAAAGGCGCTATGAGGAACGAGAACGTTATCGCAAAACCATTGCTATGGAGCGTTATCGCTTTGGAAGCGGCGAGTACAAATATTTCAGTTATCCGTTGCCACAGCTCCTGCAGAAGTTGCGTGAAAGTATTTACCAGCAACTTACCGGTGTTGCGAATGAATGGATGAGTGTCCTTGGAATTAATCGCAGGTTTCCGGCAGAACACGCAGCCCTTATTGCCGAATGCAGGAGCAAGGGACAACTGCAGCCCACACCGCTGATCCTCCGATATGGAGCAGGTGGCTACAATACATTGCATCAGGATTTATATGGTGACATCTACTTTCCGATTCAGGGCGTAGTTCTCCTGTCAGAACCAGGTGTCGATTTTTCGGGCGGCGAGTTTGTGATGACGCAGCAGAACCCGCGGGCACAATCACGAGCGATGGTACTAAACCCGCGTAAAGGCGATCTCGTTTTGTTCACAACAAACTTTCGCCCTGCGAAAGGTAGCCATGGTTTTCATCGCGTTCATGTCAAACACGGCGTGAGTGAGGTTCATAAGGGAGAGCGTTTTACACTTGGAAAAATTTTTTCACGACGCGCAGACATGACAACAGTATACGTACATCGATCGTTGGATGAAGGACAACTGGGTCGACTCCTGCGATCAAAGCGAATCGCTGTTGCCGGAAATCAGCGCTTGAGAATTTACGGAACGCTGCACTGTTCGTCTGGAAAGAGAATGCATCCAAAAAATCGTGTTTTCTTTACATCCGCGAAAGCAGCAATTGCATCTGGTTTTCGCCCCTGCGGACATTGTATGCCCGAAGAATATAAACGATGGAAGAATGAAACTCTTTGAAGAAACCTTTGATACCTCGCGAAACCTCCTGCCTCACGACGGCGTCGTTCACTATTTCGGCAGGATCTTCCCTGCTGAAGTCTCGGATCGATTTCTCAAAGGGCTACTGAACGATACGGCGTGGGAAAATGATAAGGCAGTCGTATTTGGAAAACTTATAGAGACGAAACGCAAAGTAGCGTGGTACGGTGACAAACATTTTGACTATACATATTCCGGCGTGACGAAAAAAGCACTTTCGTGGACGCCCATGCTTCTTGAGTTGAAGAAAGGCGTTGAAGACGCGACCGGCGAATATTTCAATTCCTGCCTTCTGAATTTGTATCACAATGGTGATGAAGGAATGGCGTGGCACAGCGATGGCGAAAAAGAATTAAAACGCAATGGCGCGATCGCGTCGCTGACTTTTGGAGCAGAACGCAAATTCAGTTTCAAACACAAGTCGACAAAGGAGAGAGTAGACATTTACCTCGAACACGGAAGCCTGCTTGTCATGAAAGGTTCCACGCAAAAGCATTGGATGCACCGTCTTCCGCCTGTAAAAAACGTGAACACGCCCCGTGTAAATCTGACTTTCAGAATGATGAACAGTCCACGGAGCCGGGAAATTCATCCTTGAAATCAGATGTTAACCAGGCGTTCGTAGTTCAAGAACCACATTTCCGGCGCAATCAACGGCCGGAATTCCATTTTTTAAGTGTCACAAAAACACATATATTGCAAACGTCCAAACCTTATTCTGACGCCGATGGCTTACGTAAAACGTCTGACGCCGGTGTTCTTGCGTCTGATCTGTTCCGTGTTGACCCGAAAAAACTCGCAAAAGCAGAGCTATCAGTCAGTCTAGTGTTTTGGCTCGATTGCATTCGTTGCTATATTCCGAATTAATCTTGAGTTGATGAACTAGTAGTGATTCGACAGAACTCCTGGCGGTTTGAAGGATAAGGCCGGGGCGGAAACGGGTTCTGTTGCAAAAATAGAAAGACGCCTAACGCATGCCAAATAGCCAGTTTGTACTCCGGCAGGGTTCTTCCAAAGAACTGGACTTGTTTCCGCACGTGAAGGAACTTGCGTTTCGCAAGATTCCCACGATTCAGCTTGATTCATTCGTGGTATCGCGTTCCGAACTTGTGCGCATATATTG
>JAEZDW010000049.1 GCA_023417955.1 Bacteroidota bacterium | reverse complement strand
TAACGAGAATACATAACTTCCTCCTACAAGTCCGGTAATTGTAGCATTTGGCGAATTCGGATCAGCGATAACCGCGTTCCCGCCCGAGACTTTTGTCCACAGGTATCCAACTATTTTTCCGTCGGGGTCGGTACCTGAACCCTTCAGTACGACGGAGTTTTCAGGAAGACTGATCACCTTGTCTGGTCCTGCATTTGCAACAGGTATCTGATTCGCGACGACGGTGATCCTAACCTGATCGGCGTGAGTAGCGCCATCATTGTCTGTTACAGTGAGTTCAAAAACATACACGCCGGTTTCAAGACCCGTAAGACTGACGTTATTCGTATTGGCGCGACTAAGCTTAACGCTTCCACCGGAAATTTTCCTCCACGCATATGCGGCAATAGTTCCATCAGGATCCGACCCCACGCCCTTCACTTCCAACGCCGCGGCCGGTGAGAGAATAATTTTCTTGTCTGCACCCGCATTTGCTGTCGGTGGTATATTGACGCGAACCTTGACATCATCGGTATGCGCACCATCGTGATTGTCCTTAACTTGAAGCCTGAAAACATATTCGCCGGCTTCCAGGTCCGACACTTGAAGAGTTGCAGACGATGCTCCTGAGAGCGTCGCAGTGCCTCCGGAAATCTTTGTCCACCTGTACGAACTGATCTGGCCATCTTGATCAGTTCCTGAACCTGAAATGTTCAGTTTGTTCATTGGCAACGAGATTACGCGATCGGGCCCCGCACTCGCCACCGGGGGCCGATTTACGGTGACAGTAATATCATCACTGGCAATAGCACCGCGATCATCCGTTACAGTCAGTCTGAAGGTATACACACCAGCGACGAGACCGGAGACCGAAACGTTCGCCTGTGATGCATTCGTGAGCGTTGCCGCGCCACCTGAGATTTTGACCCATTGAAAAGCGGTTATCGTCCCATCGGAATCACTTCCAACGCCGGATAATGTAATCGTATTCTGCGGGAGCGTGATAATCTTGTCTGCACCTGCATCGGCCGTCGGCGCGTTGTTTCCTGGAACGGGTGCGAGCACCGTGACCGTAACATCGTCAAAAGCAGATGCATTGTGATTATCCGTTACCGTCAACCTCAGCACATATTTACCCTCAACAAGGCTGCTTATGCTAAGGTCAGCACCTGAAGTTCCCGACATCTGTAATGCTGGACCTGAAACCTTCGTCCAGGCATAGCCCTGTATGGTTCCGTCCGAATCACTAGCGATACCTTTTATTGTGGTAGCGTTTTTTGGCAAGGTGAAGGACACGTCTGGTCCGGCGTTTACACTCGGTGGATTGTTCACAAGCACTATCACGTCGTCGGTTGCCGACACACCCAGGTTATCCTTAACGGTCAGCCTGAAAGTATAACTGCCAGCCTGCAGATTCGTCAGCGAGAGCGTGGCTGTTGCAGCACCACTCATCGACACGCTGCCTCCCGAGACTTTTGTCCATTGATAAGAACTTATCGTGCCATCAGAGTCGCTTCCGGTTCCGGTGAGCGAAATAGAATTCTGTGGTAGTGTAATAACTTTGTCGGCCCCTGCACTTGCAATTGGTGGTTTATTGGTGCTGACTGCAGGCGAAACGGTAATGGTAACTTCGTCGAAAGCAGTAGCATTATGATTGTCGGTAACCGTTAATCGCAGGACGTATTTTCCCTCGACCAGGCTATTGACATTGACCTCTGGGGCGCTGGTTCCGGTCATCTGAAGCGTCGGGCCCGATATCTTGGTCCACGCATAACTCTTTATGCTTCCATCCGGATCAGATGCAGTACCTTTAATGGCAATCGAATTATCAGGAAGAGTCAGGGTCACATCCGGACCGACGTTCACGGTTGGTGCCTGATTAACGAAGACGTTTACATCGTCAGATTTGGATGCGCCTCCGTTATCCTTCACGGTTAACCTGAATGTGTAATTTCCCGCCTGAAGTCCGGTCACAGAAAGTTTAGCAGTAGTCACTCCATTGAGAACTGCATTGCCACCCGATACTTTCGTCCATGCGTACGACACGATGTTTCCATCGGGATCGGAGGCAGTACCGGTGATCTCTACGGAGTTCGTCGGGAGCGTAATAATTTTATCGGCACCCGCACTGACTGTAGGAACTGCGTTACCAGTTCCGTCAACCAAAACCGTAACATCATCACTTGCAATTGCCCCATTGTTATCGCGAACCGTGAGCCTGAAAACGTAGGTACCTTTCTGCAGTCCCGAGATCGACACGTCTTTGGATGTTCTTCCCGTCAGTGTAGCTCCGGGGCCTTTTAGCATGGTCCAGCTGTAATTCGTAATCGATCCGTCGGGATCAGTGCCCTTACCCTGAATGGTTATTGTGCTCCCTGCACTCGTGCTGATATCGGGACCAGCATCGGCTTTTGGAATTTTATTACCGTGATCATTCTCCCATTGCAGCATCCATGAATAGAGATCGGGGGAGTGATATGTTTCCCCCAAATCGTACGCGTAGTTGTGTGCCGTATGGGCAATGCCTTCATAAATGGTTAAGCGGGCCTTGACGCCGGGGTTGCAGGCATTAATGGCATCAATCATACTGACACTGCGACTAAGGGGGACTGTGTTGTCCTTATCACCGTGAAATGCCCAAACCGGAAGGTTTGATCGCGCAATATCACATGCCTTTGCCGGGGTGTTTCGGCTACCCATCACAGGCGCGATCGCGGCAAAATAGTCAGGATAATCCTGGGCAGTTACCCATGTACCGCCGCCGCCAAGGCTGGACCCGGTGAGGTAAATTCGTTTCGGATCTATCCGAAGGTAGGTCCGCAGGTGTTCTATAACTTCCATTACATACCACGAAGGCCAGTCACCATAGTTTGACTTGAGCGCCGGTGATACCAGAATGAAAGGAAATTGCGTTCCGGTTTTCACGAGTTTCGAAGGCCCGTACAGGACCAGATGATGATATCCGGTCTTAAGCACCTCCGGATCTGTGCTGTTGGGACCGCGTTGACCAAGTCCGTGCAGGAAGATAACCACAGGATAGTCAAATGAGTTGTTCTCGTAATCCGGGGGGATATACTCTATGTATCCGATAACTGATTGAGGGGTGGTCTTGAATTCTTGTTCCGTCTGGCCAAAGCTGGCGATCACGATTGTCAAAAGCAGCGACGAGAATACAGAGAGGGCTTTTTTCATTTTCCGGTCAAGCGAAAAGAATGAAGGATTAAAGAGTAAATAAAGGAAATGGAAATGGAGTAGGAAACTTATGGTGCGCTTTTCATGCGGAATAGTTTAGGTCTTTTATGATTTCGTTCTCGCGTGCGAATAACGTTAATGACCACTAATGACCAACACACCTCCGACAAACGGACATTGCGTCCGTTAAACAATTCATTAGTACCGAAATGCTCAACGAGAGTGATGCGTAAAAAGAAATACCAGTGCTGTTATCACAAAAGAGAATCAGCTTTCTGTAATGTCAACAGCACTCTCAGACGTTGTACTGCGTTTGAGCGTCGATAAAATGCAGTGCATAATATGAGCATCGTTCCAGTGAGATCGCCTCAATGTGCGTTGCTAAATCCTCACGACGCACTTAATGTAGCAATGGTTGAGGAAGCTGTGACCCTTTTAACTTCAACAACCACTTGATAACTCGCTCGCTTTGTGATTGACTTTCAACATTTAACCACTTTATCAACTTTGTGATGATGCTGGATCATTTTGTGTTCACGAGTTCAGCGGGAAAGATTCATTTCGGAGCCTTGTCTCAAGAGAAACTGACCGAACAAGTCAATTCGCAGACTTCCATTCAGACCTGCAATGTGTAATGTTGACAAAATGAGAGAATCGTGACGATCTGAACCGGTATCATCTGAACGGAGTCAGTTCCTGATAAACGGGTTTTGTAGACGAATCTTATGGCCTGGATACTAAGTCAGATCCGGGGAATATACGATTTCGTTAAAGACAATACGCCGGGGTAGTCCGCCATTCGATATTCGTTAAATTAACCGCGAAATCCGGATTCGGCGTGACTTTGCAGATAAACTTCAAACGTTTGTTCCTCGGGGGCCAGGAAGGCATCTCCCGAAACGAATTGAAACGTTTGATGCTTTGCGGATTCCTGGGAATAATGTCCCTCACGGTTTCCGTCTTCTATGCCATTTTTGACCTTGTCAATCATGTCCACCATTCCCTATATGCATATGTAGTGCTGGCGGCGGGCTCTCTGCTGTCTATCTTTCTACTTCGATATGGCCGATTCAGGGTAGCGAAAGTGCTGTTAATGGTTACCGCCAATCTGGTTGTCTTTTGGGCGGCGATCACAGATCCTTTTGAAACCGGTGTGTATCTATTCTTCATTCCGGCAGGCATTGGAGCGTTTGCTATGCTAAGTTCGGAGGAAACCACTGTCTCGGTGTTGCTCGCGATTTTCACTACCGCCCTTTTTCTTATAGCCTATGTTGCTGAGTGGCGACCGATCGAAGTAGAAATCGCCTCCCTCGACTACATCAAGTGGAGCTTTCTTTTCAATTACTTCATTTCGCTTACGATTTGCATTCTCGCAATCAGTTTTCTGATCAGCCTGAACCGGCATTCCGAAAACGAATTAATTGAGAAAGAAGTCGCCGCCAAGAAGAAAAATGAAGAGCTCCAAAAAGTTAATATTGAATTGGACCGTTTCGTTTATAGCGTCTCTCATGACCTCCGATCGCCGTTGAGTTCGATTCTGGGATTAATAAACATAGCAAAGTTGACGGAAGACAATGAAGAGGTGCGGCAGATTCTGGCGATGATTGAGGGGCGCGTAAACTCGCAGGATCAGTTCATCCGCGAAATTATCGACTATGCGCGTAATGCCAGAACAGAAACAGTTCGCGAAATCTTTCCCGTCAGAACACTGATCGAGGAAGTTATCAATGCTTTACGGTACTCCATGCATTCGGAGAAAGTTGACTTTCGCGTTAACATTGCACAGACCGTACAACTGAACACTGACAGAATACGGCTGACAGTAGTTCTTAGCAATCTGATCGGGAACGCGATAAAATATCATGATCCAGTCAAGGAAAATCCAAATGTTGATATCACATTCGATCAGCATACACTTTCGCTGATAGTGTCCGACAACGGAGTTGGTATCCTGCCGGCCCACATCAACAGGATCTTCGATATGTTCTTTCGTGCATCGGAAAATTCAAGTGGAAGCGGTCTTGGTTTATTTATTACGCGGGAGACAATCACAAAACTTGGAGGCCGGATCGAAGTCAAATCCGCCTTCGGTGAAGGTAGTACGTTCACAGTTTTCCTTCCTGATGATGCCCTCGCATCTTCAACGGAGAAGACCATGTCACAGTCAGACTGATATAGTATCGATCTGAGTGATCGCAATCAAAAGCCTATTCAGGAAGCAGACAGCATCTTAGCTCACACTTACCTCCCCGCACGGGTATTATTTTTTATCACGCACAGGTAATCATTCCAACGGTTACACTATGCTTCAACGGACTCGCTTTCTTTTGGTCTCGTTCTTCCTTACTGCAACAACCTATGCTCAGGTAAAAAATTCTTATTTGTACAATACTTCCATGCCTTATGGCACCCTCGACCTTCGGACCGAAATCACCGCTTCGAATTACTACTATCTGGTTCACGGCAAAACCTTCAGCTTCCGCGAAAGCAGTCCGGGGATAAAAACAGATTCGTGGCTTGATATGACCAACTGGGATTCGAGTCCTTATGACCAGGGGCACATTCGGCTTCGCGACGGATCAAACGACGAATTTGTCATGAACTACCGCCTGTTGTTTCCTTCAAACTACCAGGCAACTTACCAGCGTGGCTATCCACTGATCGTCATCATGCACGGTGCTGTTGAACGGGGTAATTGCTACTATGCGGATTGCTATCATGGTGACTGGGACTACGATCCGAACAGTAACACGCCCCCGGCACCGACAACCTCCGACAACAAACTTCTGAACAACGACCATCATCTTTCCATCGGCGCGAATCAACATCTGGCTGCCAGAAATCGGGCAGGCTCCAGGCTTCCTGATGATGCAACGCTTGACCCGCGCGCATTCCCCGGTTTCGTACTCATGCCGCAGATGTTCAACGAATGGGATTCCGTTAGCGTTGAAAAGGCGATCAGGATAGTTCTCCTTCATATCCGGGAATACAACATCGATCCGAACCGAGTTTATATACACGGCCTTTCGATTGGCGGCTACGCAACCTACGAAGCTGTCAAGCGCGCGCCATGGCTTTTTGCCGCGGCTCTGCCCATGTCTGCAGTACGCGAAGCAGGCAATATTTTCAAGCACAGTCAGCAGAATCGTGTAAGCCATATTCCCTTTTGGATATTTCAAGGCGGCCAGGACAAAGAGCCCTCCGTCGACTGGACTGCGGGCGTGATCCGAAAATTTAGAAACGCAGGAAACACAGTTCGCTACAGTGAATACTCGGACCTCGGTCACAATGTATGGAATCGCGCGTACGGTGAATCAGATTTCTTTTCCTGGATGCTCAGTCACAGCAAAACCAACATCCATGCACTTCACGGAAATACCGTGATCGATTTTACTGCGAATACATTTCCGACACTCGTTCTTGCTGAAGGATTTTTTGCATATGAATGGGAGAAGGACGGAAAGCGTATCTCAGGCGCAAATAGTAATTCCTTCACCCCAAATGCGGCCGGTACCTATAGAGCCCGGTTTTCGCGGGTAGCTTCGCCTGCCGCATCGGAATGGAATGAATGGTCACCGCCATTGGTGATTACAAGCGTCGGCACGCCTGATACCGGCGATGACGATGAAGACGACGGATCTGAAGATGAAGATAATACCGGTGACGAAGACGAAGGCAACTCAGGGGAAGAGAATGATTCCGGCGGTGATGACAACTCAAATGAAGACAATTCCGGACAGAATGACAACTCAGGAGAGAACAATGAGTCAGGTGAAGATGACACGGATAATGAACCTTCCGATGAGCCCGATGAAGATCTCAATCCGGTAACGAACATTCCACCGGAGAGAAACCTGGGTGTATCGGTGTTTCCAAATCCCGGCCGATCGGAGCAGATACAGGTAACGTTACACGATGCAACAAACGAAAATTATCGATATCGGGTGATCGACCCGTTGGGCAGGGCTATTGCCAGTGGCAGCAGCACCCGGACAACAAACCTGTCCCTGGCTCTCCCTTCAGGTCTGCCGCCGGGCATTTACATCCTTGTAATTTCCGGACGAAGGAACGAATACATGGCGCGGATTGCGATCACAAATGAGTAGCGTTCCCGCACAAGCTACTTCTCGTCCCCCATTACAGCAGCCACCGGATACAGCAACCAACGCTGATCGAAATAGGGCGATCGTTGGTAAAACCATTGATAGATACGCATCGGTTCCTTTGCGAATTCCGGATCGTTCTTCATTTGTTCCTCGAAGTCTTTTTTAAGCGCAGGATCTTTTTTCAGCATTTGTACAGCCAGAGGTTCCACTGCGTACTGTTCAATGTATTCGGTACGCGAAAATATTTCAGGGAAGAAGCCCCATTGAAAGAATGAATCCGGTGACTGCGGGTGCAGTAACAACACCGCAAGATCGCCCAGTGGCTGGTCCGTTGAGACCATTACAGAACCCGGATAAAACTTTTCATCGCGAACTTGAGGTTCCATTTCAGCGCTCACCGTAAAATGACCTTCAAAGGGTTGTCGCGAGAATGTATGCTTTCCAACACGGAAGAAGGTCGCCTTCACGGTGCGTTCTTCCTTGAGTGTTTCTATCTCGATGCCGTGAAAACGAAGGCGTTCGATCACGTCCTTATACGTTCCCGGCACCACAAAGCGCACAGGACGTTGCGTAGTTGCATTGGCCGTATTCACACGAATGAAAGGAATCCTCTGTGTAATGGGTTTACCCGTCCACTCAACGTACTCCTTATTGGTAACAGATGATGCTTTGATTTGAGAACCAATTCCAAGAAACTCAACGGTATCGGGCGTTTCCGACCGGCGCCAACTTAGCACTACCTCCTTATGCCTGTGCGCCCTGTCCGACGCTGTGGCATCCTGCAGCGCCTTGCCATCGGAAGCTAACAGGCGAATAGTCGCCTCGAGGAAAACGTATGTTCCAAGCACCCGCTGCCGGAACGGTTTCAGCGAGTGATTCTCTATTAGCACCGTCGGTAAATGAGCGATATCTCCATACCCATTCGAAAACCGCGTTGAGTGTCCAAACTCAACCATACCCTTGCTGAAGTCGCGATCATTTGCCGCAAATACGAGAGGCCCGGGAATGTGGTCAAACGCTTTCAGGCTCGCGTCAATATTGGGTCTGAATTTCCCGGTCAGCCATTGCGCAATGCTCGGTGAATAACTTTCGCTGTACCCATAAGTTATATCATACTGGTAGTCGGCACCGTCAGTGACATGGATATCCAGGTATAGGTCGGGTTTATATGCATTAATCACTGCGATTACCGCGCGAATTTCTTCTGTATCGAGTTTGGCGTAGTCGCGGTTGAGATTGAGGTTGCGCGCATTCGTACGCCAGCCCATGTTTGACGGACCTCGTTGATTCACTCGGTTGTACGGTGAAGACCGCTCATGCCCGTCAACGCTGAGGATTGGAATAAAGAGCAGGTTTACGCGATCAAGCAAGTCCTTTTTCGAACCATTGACGATATCGCGCAGTAGCATCATGCCGGCATCCTTGCCATCGATTTCTCCCGAATGAATTCCAGCCTGTATCAGCAGCAGCGGCTTCGATGATTGTGCTAATGCCTGCGGTGTGAATTTCTTTTCGGTGGTTGCGATCACCATTTTAATATCCCTGCTTTGTGCGCTGACACCTATGGTTGTCATTTCCAAAAGATCAGAAGCCTTGCAGAGACTTGAGAGCCATGTCATCGTTTCGGTATAATCCGGCGTAGAGACGAATCCTGTCTTTTCACCAGGTGTAATCCATTTGTTATCCGGTTGTGCTATCAGCGCTTCACTTTTTCCCGACCATGGCATCAGTGGAGGGAGGATTTCCTGAGCGCGTAATTCGGCAATCAATACAAGACTGACTACGCAGGCGAAAACGATCGACTTCATATTGTATTTGATGTACTTAAGTATTTTCATCATCTCCGGTATTGACCATGAACATTGCAGTTGGAACAAGACGTTTGAAAATCTCGTCCTTGATGCCGCTATCGACATCGAGCCCATGCAACGCCTCCGACATACAAGACAGCCATGCCGTTGCATGTTCCTGAGTTATCGGATGAGGCAAATGCCGCGCACGCAGTCGCGGGTGCCCAAACCGCTGTGAAT
>JAEZDW010000421.1 GCA_023417955.1 Bacteroidota bacterium | reverse complement strand
GTTCCGGTACCGTGTGCTTCAACGTAGTGTACTTCTGCAGGAGCAATACCGGCGGCACTATAGGCAGATTCCAGAAGGGCGATCTGGCCTTCAGTGCTCGTCGCAGGTAATGTATCGTTGAATCCGTTGTTGTTAACCGCAGTTCCCCGAATGACTGCATAAATCCGGTCGCCGTCGCGTTCTGCCTCATCAAGTCGTTTGAGAAGAATAACGCCACCTCCTTCACCGCGCACGAAACCATCGGCGTCCTTGTCAAATGAGCTGCAGCGGTGTTTGTGCGACAGACCACCGAACTTGGTCAGCTCAATGTATTTGTCAGGATCGAGGATATGATTAATTCCCCCGACGATTGACATCGCCGATTCACCGGAAATAAGATTCTGACAAGCGAGATGAAGTGCCACAAGCGAAGCGGAGCATCCTGTATCGACGACAAGGCTCGCACCTTTGAGTCCCAACGCAAACGATACACGGTTTGCCACTACCGGTGAAGACATCCCCACAGCAGAGTGCAGTGTCGGGCGAGCGTTTTTGAATTTGCGATAGTGTTCGAAATCACTCCAGATGTTACCAACAAACACGCTAACGTTTCCACCCTGAATATTCCGGTAAGGAATGGATGACGATTCAATCGCCTCCCATGCGAGTTCGAGCATGAGTTTTTGAGACGGACTCATTTCTGTTGCTTCGGCAGGTGAAATGTTGAAGAACAGGGGATCGAAATCGTGTACGTTGGAAAGCAGCGATGCCTGACGCTGATGGGTTTTTCGCTCAGCGAGTGGATCGGGATCAAAAAGTGCGTCTGCGTTCCAACGATCCCTGGGAATTTCTTTGACGGTGTGACGTTTGTTGATCAGCAGGTTCCAGAATTCGTTGGGAGAATTTGCTTCAGGGAAGCGACAGGAGATTCCAACGATCGCGATAGCGTTTCGTCTTGAGTCAGTACCAGGAGTCATGAGTGATTCAGTTAAGATGAGCAAACCTAACGAAGAAGGAAATCATAAACCGGGTAATGAAATTTAAAAGCTTACGCAGTGATGTTACCGTAATAATCAGGGCGGTCCGGAAATTTCCGGTATTGCGATTTTACTAACGAGAGAACGTTTACGACGTGTATTTTTCACTAGCCAATCCGTTGTAAATACAATGAAACGTCGTTCGTTTATTTTCAAATACGCTCATATTATTACATCCCTGAAAAATCAGATGACAAAAATCATGTTGCAGTGAAGTTCAAGTCCGAATTATCATTCAGGAAAATCGAATTATGCCTGCTGAATTTAAAATGTTTCTTTAACGAAAGAGGTGTATCGCATTGGAATACAGCGTACACATCGTTCGCTATACATATCGCGATAGCGCGTGCCATGTGACGCCGCTACAGGACTTGGGGCATGTGCGGTTGCACAAGGCACGTGTGTGACACCCGCAATCGCGGCTTTATGCAGGCTAGGAGCATTGTAACATTAGTACATCCTCACCGCGAATAAACGTTCCTGTTATGAAGTTCCATCCACAGCGAAGGATCAGCTATATCCGTCCAGCCAAACTTGCGGTAAAGTCCGTGTGCATCGCCTGTAAGCAATATCCACCGCCTTAATCCCTGCAATCGTGGATGACTCATCACGGTTTCGATCAACCATTTTGAAAGTCCATGCCCCCGGTATTGTTCGAGTACATACACATCGCCGAGGTAAGCAATTGTCGCAAAATCAGAAATCACGCGCGCGAAGCCAATTTGTTTTGCACCGTCATACAAACCAAAACAAAGCGAGTTCTCTATTGACTTGCGCACGGTCTCCTTCGGAATATTCAGACTCCAATACGCCTTCGTCGAAAGAAATTCGTGGATAGAATCGGTATCAAGCTTACTCCTATCTGTGGATATAAGGAATTGATCTTTCTCTACTGCAATATTCTCCATGGTATCTGCCAATTAGGTAATGGACCGCATCACAAACTCCTGCTCGTGTCATTCAGCATCTTTATAAACCCGTCTTTCTTTCTTACCGAAACTTCCAGCTGGGTATTATCAAGCAGCGTAACATAACCACTTTTCGTATACGATTTGATGAATTCAATATTAATAAGGTTTGCACTATGGATCCTGTAAAACCCGTGTGGTGTAAGCAAACTTTCCAGATGCTTCAGTGGTTTTGAAACGGTATGCTTCTTTCCGTCAGATGTATAGATGTGTGTGTAGTTAACGTCTGCTTCACACCTTATAATGTCCGGAATATTGATAAAGGTGTAGCCTTCCCTCGATGGAAGTGTAATCTTTTTAGGGCCGCTTTCCTTTGATATGTGCGACAACAGTACATTGATTTTTTCATTAAGCTGCTCCTGCTCCACTTTCCGAAACGCTTTTTGCATTGCATTATCAAAATCATCCTTCGCGATCGGTTTCAACAGATAATCGATAGCTGAAAACTTAAACGCATCAATTGCATACTGCTGGAAGGCTGTTGTGAAAATCAGGCAGAAGTCACGATGCTCAAGTGACGAAAGTACATCAAATCCGGTTTTGTCCCGCAGTTCCACGTCAAGGAAGACTACATTCGGTCGCAGCATATTTATCCCCTTGATTGCTTCATCTGCCGTGTCAAAACACACGAATTGTATTCTGTCCCCGTATGAATTCAACAGCCCAATTATACGATCCGTACAGTGTTGTTCATCATCAACTATAGCGACGACTAAATTCATTCTAAAAAGTGGTTTGCAGTGGCAGGCTGACTTCAACCCTCGTCCCACTTTTGTTTACCTTATCAATAATGGTAAGCCGGCCATTGGCATTGTTCCGGGCATTGAAAATCTTTATCCGGTTTTCAGTAATTGCGATTCCCAGCGATTTCTTGCTGATGCCGACGTCACTTCCGTTCCTTCCTGAACCATTGTCGTCAACAGAGCAAATCAACATCTCACCCGCCTTTTTAATTTCGATGTTAATATGACCTTTTTGCGCGACTGATTTAAACCCGTGCCATATACTATTCTCTATAAAAGGCTGGAGTATTAACGGTGGCACCAGCGTATTTTCAGTATCGACGTCCTCACCAACGTTAACCGTATACGAAAATCGTCCCGGCAGTCGTTTTGTCTCTACTTTCAGGTAGAGTTCAATAAACTGCAAATCGTCGCTCAAAGGAATTTCGTGGTGTTCCGAATGTTCCAGCGTCATGCGCATCAGTTTTGCAAAGTGCGTGAGATACTCGTGCGCGACAGCTGTGTCGTTTTTTAACAAGTAATCGCCTATCGAATTCAGTGAATTAAAAATAAAGTGCGGGTTCATCTGAGCGCGAAGAGCCTTCAACTCAGTTTCTGAAACGAGGGCTTTGAATTCCGCCTCCTTTTTTTGTGCTACTGCATCCCGCCTGCGCTTATACATTACAAAACCGAGAACTGAAACCGTGAGCAAAGCAAGACCACCCAGCAACGACGCCTTTTTTATCGTCGTTTGTATTTGTATCTCCGCCTGCGCAAGAGCGCGTTCATTTTCAAAGTCGAACTCCATCTGCCTGCGATTAATCGCGACCCGTCGGTTTTGATTATTGAGGCTGTCTTTTAAAGCAGAAAACTTCACGTATGCATCGAGTGCTTTTTTGTAATCGCCCTTTGCAGTGAAAACATCTGCCAACGTACCCCACGCCGATTTTTGCAGAAAGTGATTACCTGATTCATCACTTAGCTTAAGCGACTCGTTCGCGTAATACTCTGCCTTTTCGAAATTTCCGGCTTTTAGATAAGCCATTGCTGCATTCGCATATGCAGTCGGGCGAACAAATTCAATTCCGTGCACGTCTATTAAACGAAGACTCTGTTCCGCCGATATAACGGCAGAATCGGAATTTCCCGCATTGGCGTATATGAGAGACAAATTGCTGTGGAGATTCGCCTTGTACGTCGGATTTTGCTCAACCTGCTTATTTGAAAGTGCTTTCCTGTAATAGAAAATCGCCGAATCATTAACACCCATAGAGCCAAACACATTGGCGATATTGGCCGTTGCAGTCAGGCTGAGGGCATCGTTGTTCGCAAGTATCTCTTTGAAAGATCGCAATGCTTTTTCATACTCCTCCTGCTCGTAATAAATCGTCGCGATACCACCGAGGATACCCCATCTGTATGAAATCAGACCAGGGGCTTCTTCGGCGATGGAAAGTGCCTGATGGTAGTAGTCAAGCGCCTTATAAGGATTGGAAAAGACGTATTGACTGATAAGCGCCAGCCGGTCATACGCCAGCATTCTGCCACGCGAATAATGAGCATTTGTCGCATGAGCCAAAGTTGCCTCAGCGAAGGTCAACAAAGATGAATCAGTTGGATTTGCGAACATTGCCTGCTTTACGTAGTCATTCCTCAGATCAACGGTAGCTGTATCAGTCTCCGGCAGCATCTCAATTCGCGCCAGCAAGGAATCAAGGCCATGCCTTAAACCCTGACCGCAAACAAAACAGTTCGGCAGGACGAATAATAACAGAAGCAGGCGTTTCATCAGCAAACAGGAGGCGTAGGTTTTAAAGATACTTCTAAGAACACGCTTTTGAAAACAAAAAATCATTGCCGTGAGCCGGAAAATCACCAGATCGTCGCAGAAAATCATTGTTTGTTTCCATCGATATAAGCGCAACCTATCTTGACCAACGATCCGAGCACGATGAATACAAAGGTGGTCAGCTATTTTACCAGGACGGAAAAAATACTCCTCGGAGTGTGCAGCACCATTGCGCGCGACTTGAAGCTCCAACCGGCAGGCGTGCGGATAACGTTTATTATCCTTACGTTTCTTCTCATCCCCCTTGGTGTAATCGCCTACCTGGGAACATATCTGATTTACAACAAGGGAAACCGAAAGTCAACCCGATTTGCACTTGCGGGATTCCTTTTGGGTTTGCCATTCAGTTATTATTTTCAGCCTGACGTTGTCAAACATTTCGGAGGAAGTGGTAACATGTTCAGTTACATGACAACGTTTACCCAAACGATAGAAGGATATCACAAGTACTACGGCAATGGCTGGAGCATTCTTTATAATGTTTTTATCAGCGTCGTTGTATTTGCTTTGGCGGGAGTTGTGATCGGATATTATCTTGACAGAAATGAAAGAAGCAAGGCAAAATAACTTTACCACTTTACCTAAAGAACCAATGACAAACGGAATATCACCCATACACCCGATCACAAAGTATATTGCAACCCTTTCTTTGATGTGCATCTTCCTCGCCCTCTCCGGTTGCGGCGGTGAAGATGGGGATGAAGAACCCGGTGCGACCAGCGATTTTTATTTCCGGTTCAAGCTGGACGGCGTTCAACAAAACTATCCTATGGTAAAGGGACAGATAAACCTTATCGGAAGCGACGGATACGACAACGGCACAGACAAGCACGTTATCAATATCGCTGGAATTAAAAACATCCACGAATCCGGCAAAGAGACCGTAACCGTTTTTCTGGGCGACAGCGATGGCATCCCGACCGGCGTGAATTTCTCTAACTTTCCGGATCAAGGGGATGACTACCCGGACTTCATCTTCAACATGGGGTACTATGATAAGGAAGGCAATATTTATGTCGCCGGAGGCCAGGGCGATTCGCAGATTTTCACAGAGCTCTACGAACCTGCCTTCGTGAAGTTCCTGGAAATCACCGACACGTATATCAGCGGAACATTTTCGGGTACGCTTATCGACTACGAGACATCCGGAGGCATCAACGTATTTATGGGGTCTGTAGAGATAACGGACGGCGAGTTTAAGGTAAAGCGATCAAAGTAGTTTTTGCACAAACCGCGGCTCATTACAGATTTTGATTGCGTTTATTCTGCGATCCTCACGAAATGCTTTTTCAAATATGCCAATGAAAACCGATAGAATATGTACCATGGAACAAACATGAGAATCCACAAATAACGAAGTTGCCCTTCGGAAGGCTTTAAGTAACGCAGGCAAAACAATACCAGGTTTCCAAGCTGTAATGCGACGATTCCAACACCCAGACCAACTACAAAATACACCCAACCTTTTTTATTGTGTGCCCGGGCCAGTTTCCTGAATCTGAATGCAGGAAAAAAAAGCATTGTAAGAATAGCAAACAGGAAGACCCATTGTAACGTATCCGTCCGCTAAAGTACATATTTTCTAAAGGTTCACTCGGCGATAGCTTTGAATAAAAAATAAAGCTATGGAATCAAGTGATCTTACTCTGCGACAATTGATGTTTTCTCTTATTGAGGTTTGG